>JALYWZ010000878.1 GCA_030852505.1 Myxococcota bacterium
CGGTGGACGCGAGCCAGTCCGGGAGCGGCCGTCCCGAGAGCAGCCGCAGCGTCGGGCTCGGGGCGCCTGTCGCGCCGAACAGCGCCGCCGCTTCGTCTTCCCCCACGGACTCGACCAGGCGCTCGACGAGCCAGCGCGGTCCGCTCTCGAGCACGGCCTTTCGGGGATCGAGCCGTTCGCCGCTCGCCGCGAGCTTGCGCAGCACGGCGTTCACGAAGCCGGCCAGAGGCTTGCCGCGTTCCTCGCGCACGGCCTCGACCGCGGCGTTCACCGCGGCGAACGCCGGGACCCGCTCGAGCACGAGCAGCTGGTAGGCCGCGACCAACAAGTGGAGCAGCGTGACCTCGTCCTTCGGCAGCTTCTTCACGTGGCGCTGGATGCGCGCGAGCAGCGCCGGCCGCATGCGCAGGACGCCGTAGGCGATCTCGGTGGCCAGGCCCTTCTCCCGTGGATCGAGCCCGCTCGCACGCGAGAGCTCGGCATCCAGCGCCGCCGCGGCATAGGCTTCGTCGAATAGCACCCGGCCGATCACGCGAGCGGCGATGCGCCGCCCCGTGGGCGCGAGGTTCACGGAAGGGAGCTTTGCCACGCCGCTAACCCGAGCGCTCGTCCGAAACCAGAGCCACTCGCGCACCGATCGCGCCGCCCCAGCGCTTGTCGATGTCGTTCTTGAAGGCCAGCAGCATCAAGCCGATCAGGATCGCCATGCCGACGATGTGTGCCATCTCGCGCACGCGCAGCGGCAAGGGCCGGCGCAGCAGGCCTTCGATCAGCAGGAACAACAGGTGCCCTCCGTCGAGCACCGGGATCGGCAGCAAGTTGAACAAGCCGAGGTTGATGCTGACGAGCGCCATCGCCCACAGAAAGTAATCCGTGCCCTTGCGCCCCTCTTCTCCGGCGACCTGAAAGATCGTGATCGGTCCGCTCAGCGAGCTCAAGCTGACGCGGCCCTGTACCAGGCGCACCAGACCGACCAGCACGAAGCGCGTCACGCTGGCCGTCTCTTCCAGCGCCTTGGTGAAGGCGTAGCGGATCGGCGTCGGGTGCGCGACGCGCTCGTCGGGCGACACGGGCCCCCAGTGCTGGATCTCCAGCACGTAGCGCTCGAAGGATTGACCGTGCTCGTCGTTGAACTCCTCGCGGCGGAGCTGCACCGTGCCCGAGCGGGCGCGCCCGTCCCGCGCGGCCTGGTACTCGATGCGGTGCGGGCGGTTCGGTTCGGCCAGGATCCGTTCGCAAAACGTGGACCAGGCGGGCACCGGCTCGTCGTCGAGGCGCAAGATCCGATCGCCCGGACGCAGGCCCGCGCGGTAGAACACCGAGCCCTCGGGCACGATCGCGGCGTACAGATCGGCGAGCTCGATACCGGTGCGCTCGAACAGCGTCGTGCCGGAGGGATCGGGAGTGAGCGCGACCACGCCGGCCTCGAACACCGCCACGTCGGCCAGGCCGCCGAGCGCGTCCGGGACGAGCGTCGGGCGCAGGTAGGTGATGGGCAGCGTCTCACCGGCGTTGTCGTTGAGCGCCGCGGTGAGATCCATGTACTTGCGGACGGGCGAGCCACTCACCTGGGTGATGAAGTCGAAGCTGCGCAGGCCGGCGCGGTAAGCCGGCGACTCCGCGTTGGGTACGCCGATCACCGGCGCGGGCGCGCTCGGCTGGATGCCGATCGTGCCGACGCGCTCGGAGACGTCGAGCTCCCTGCGCTCGGTGCGGCCCTCCACCGGCACCTCGACGTCCACGTGGTGGTTGTCGCGGAAAACCGTGAACCGCAGGGTTTTTCCAGGGCTCTGCGCGATCACGCGCTTCAGCTCGTCGAAGGTGCCGACGTCCTCGCCGTCCGCCGCCATCACCCGATCGCCGGGCAACAGCTTGCCGTCCGCCGGATGGTTCGGCAGCACCACGCCCACCGTCGGCGGCAAGAACGGACCGTCGCTGACGAACACCGAAAAGTAGAGCAGGACCGGGAACGCCAGGTTCATCAACGGCCCGGCCAGCGCGATCATCACGCGCTTGTAGATCGCGAGCGACTCGAAGGTGCGCTGGCGGTCCTCGGGCAGCACGATGTCACTGCGCGACTCCTCGAGCATCCGCACGTAGCCGCCGAGCGGCACGAGCGAGATGCAGTACTCGGTCTCGCGGCCGCGAAGCCGGAGCAGCTTGGGACCGAAGCCGAGGCTGAAGGTCAGCACCTTCACGCCGAAGGCCTTGGCAAATAAGAAATGGCCGAGCTCGTGCACGAAGATCAGCGAGCTGACCAGAATCACGAAGTAAACGACGTCCATCGCGGGAGCGAGCGAGCGCGGGAGCGGGCCGGGACAGCGGCCGAACCCGAAACGACGGCAGAGCGGCAGAGCGGCCGGGCGGACCGTAGCACGCACCCTGGGGGCCGGGTAGCGTCCCACCGATGACCCCCGCCCAGCCCAAATCCCCGGAGCGATCGCGCGTCACGCTGCACCAGTTGATGTTGCCGGAGCACGCCAACGCGCTCGGCAACGTCCATGGCGGCGAGATCATGAAGATGGTCGACGAGGCCGGAGCCATCGCCGCCATGCGCCACGCGCAACGCCAGTGCGTGACGATCGCGATCGACTCGATGACCTTCGACAAACCGGTGCACCTCGGACACCTGTTGGTGTGCGACGCACGCGTGACCTACGTCGGTCGCACCTCGATCGAAGTGAGTGTCAAGGTCCACGCGGAGAACCCGATCACCGCGGAGACGACGCTCACCAACTCCGCGCACCTCGTGTACGTGGCGATCGGCGACGGCGGCAGGCCATGCGAGGTGC
>JALYWZ010000879.1 GCA_030852505.1 Myxococcota bacterium
CTCCGGACCGGTTGTCGGAGGAGGTGGCGATCCTCGCGCGCGCGGCGGCCGATCTGCGCGCCGGGCGCGCGGCGGACGCGCTGTCGGCGCTGAACGAGCACCAGAGCAAATTTCCGAAGGGCGCGCTCACGCTGGAGCGGCGCGCTGCGCGGGCCGAAGCGCTGTGTGTGCTCGGCCGCTTCTCCGAGGCGCGGTCCGAGCTCGCGCGCTTGCCGAAGAGCTCGCCGCAAGCCGTGCGCGCCACCGCGTTCTGCGACAAGCGCTCGCGAAACTAGCGCTCGCGTTACAGCGCGACGCCGCGCCGGTTGCTGACTTTCATCGACTCGGCTTGGTGCTCGCGAGAACCAGCACCGGATAAGTGAACCAGATCTCGCCCTGCTCTCGGCGGGCGTCCACGCCGAGCGCGTTCACGCCGAGGTCGGCCTCGAACAGGCGACGCAGCTCGTCGGCTCCGCCGGGCTCGGGGAACGAGGCAGCGAGCTGGCCCTCGAGGCTCATGGGCAAGCCGTGCCGGGCGCGGCGCACGATTGGCAGCTCCGCGCTCTCGAACAGCGCCTCGAGCTCGGGCTCCGTCAGAGCGTGCGTGTGCGATGGGTCGCGGATCGTCTCGAAGCGGTCGTAGCTCTGGCTCGTCTCCGGCGCGGGAGCGACGTCGGCGACGACCAGCGTTCCGCCAGCGCGACAGACGCGGCGCATCTCGCGCAAGGTCGTGAGCGGCTCGCGCAGGTGGTGGAAGCTGAAGCGCGTGACCACGAGGTCGAAGCTGTCGTCTGCGTAGGGCAGCGCACCGGCGTCACCCAGATCCCAGGCGACGTTGCCGAGGCCCTGCTCGGCCTGGCGGGCGCGCGCCTTGTCGAGCATGGCCGGCACCACGTCTTGCCCGCGGATCGAGCGCACGGCCGGTGCGAGCGCGCAGGTGACGATGCCGGGGCCGCACGCGATGTCGAGCGCTTCGTCCGTCGGCTTGGGCGCGGCGAGCACGATCAGCGCTTCCAGCGATTCCTTTGCCGAGTGGGCGACGACGCTGCCGAAGGTCGCGGCCTGCTGCGAGAACTGACTCTGAATGCGCCGTTCGTGGGGGCTTTCCATGGCGTGGATCTAGCCCCCGGCGCCGTGGACGGCTGCCGCTACTCGGACAATATTTGTCGCCTGGAGGCCAAGTGCCGGAACGCCGATTGAATCGCTCCCAGACCGCCGCGCGCCTGCGCGAGCTCGGCATCGAGAACAGCCGGGGCCCGGCCTTCGCGTACGCGGAAGAGTTACCCGACGTGGCCTACGACTTCCACGCCCACCGCCGGCATCAGCTTTTGTATGCGACTCGCGGAGTTGCGCGGCTCGAGACGCGGGACGCGCTCTACCTGTTGCCGCCGCAGCGCGCTGCGTGGATCCCGGCGGGCGT
This sequence comes from Myxococcota bacterium, assembly GCA_030852505.1. Classification (GTDB taxonomy): domain Bacteria; phylum Myxococcota_A; class Polyangia; order Polyangiales; family Polyangiaceae; genus PMG-095. Next base: position 1,400 of record JALYWZ010000879.1, read on the forward strand.
GCGGCACGCCACGCGCGTCAACGGCGCCCAGATCTTGTCGCTGTACTTCGAGCGCAGGCTGGCTCCGGCGCTGCGGGAGGTGCGCGTCTTCGACGTCTCGCCGCTGCTCCGCGAGATGATCGTGTACGCGCGGCGCTGGCCGCTGACCTCGAAGGGCCACGGCCCGGCTGCGCTCACGTATTTCCGGGCTCTGCTCGGGGTCTCGACCGAGCTCATGCAGCAACAGCGCGCCCTCTATCAGTTGCCGCGCCCGGCCTCCGACATGACCGCGCGCGCTCTGGATTGGATGCTCGCCCACGTGGCCACTGCCGATCTCACGGGCGCCGCGCGACACGCTCGAACGAGCCCGCGCACGCTGCGCCGGCGGTTGGAGTCGGAGCTTGGATTACATTTCCGCGCGTTGCTCAGGCAGGCGCGGATGCAGCGAGCCGTGGAGTTACTGGCGCGTTCTTCGCGTTCCGTACTCGAGGTGGCGGTCGAAGTCGGGTTTCAGTCACAGAGCGCATTCACGCAGGCATTTCGCCAAAGTACCGGTCAGACGCCTCGAGGGTTCCGGAGCCAGCTGCTCGGGGCTTGACCGCGAGGGCGGTGCTGTCGGCATGATGCTCGCGCATGAAAGCTTCGACCGTACTCGTGTTGCTCGGCCTGTGTGCCGCGAGCGTTGCTTGCCAAGAGACTCCTCCCGCGCGCTACGGCTCGTCCGCAGCAGAGCCCGCCTACGCGGAGCGCTACCCCGCCACGCTGAGCGCGATGAAGGCGACCTATCAGGAAGACGAGCAGGCGGCGCACAAGACCAGCTCCGAGCTCGGCACGCTACCCGGTGAGCTGAAGAACCCGGACTGGAAGGAAGTCGGCAAGGTGATCGAGCTCGCCGACGAGTCGGGGAAGAACGCCGACTTCTCGCAAGGCATGCTGGAGTCGCGCGCTCTCTCGAGGTTTTACGCCGAGGAGAAGCAGGGGCTCCAGCAGAAGGTGGCCGGCTCGATCCAGTACACGGCCAAGGAGAAGAACTGCGACGCCGATTTCTACGGCACGACGGCGGGCTCGCTCGACCGCGCCTGGGAGAAGACCGTGACCGAGCGCTTGCGCACGCACAACGCCGCCACGCGCTACATCGAAGACCACGTGGACGCGATCGGCGAGGCCAATGTGCCGAAGCTGACCAAGCGCGCCGACGAGATCGCGCTCGCGAGCTTCCTCGTGCACGTGCAACTCCCGGGGGTGAAGGCGGACCTCGACGCGCTGCTCTCCGAGTCCTCGGACGTGAAGGAGTCCCTGGTGCGGCAGCAGGCCGATGCCGAGGCGATCGTCAACGGCTCGTCGGGCTCGCCCGCCGCGAAGAAGGTCGCGAAGCAACGCGCAGAGGCGGCCTCGAGCGCGCTGCTCGGCTTCG
>JALYWZ010000880.1 GCA_030852505.1 Myxococcota bacterium
GCGCTTGCCTGCCGAAGAGCGGACGTGGGTGTTCGAGAGCACGCCGGTCGGGCGCATGGTGGCGGTGGTGCTGCTCCCCGAGCGAGCGCCGGATCAGCGCTTCCCCGTGCTGCTCGCGTTTCATGGACGCGGCGAGGCGCTGAAGGGCCCGGACCGCGGAGCGCGCGGCTGGGTAGACGACTACGCGTTGAAGCGCGCGATGCAAAGGCTCGGTGCGCCGCCGCTCACGAGCGCGGACTTCGAGTCGTTCGTGGCGCAGGACCGGCTGGACCGGCTGAACGCGAGCCTTTCGGCCAGGCCTTACCGCGGGATGATCGTGGTCTGCCCGTACACGCCGGACGTGCTGCGCGGCGATGATCCGTTCGCCAAGGCGCCGCCGCTCGCTCAGTTCGTGGAAAAGACGTTGCTGCCCAAAATTCGCCGCGACGTCCCCGGGCTCGACGACGCGGTGGGCATCGACGGCGTGAGCCTCGGCGGGCGCGCTTCGTTCGGCGTCGGGTTGCTCGCGCCGCGCTCTTTCCGTGCCATCGCCGGGTTGCAGGCCGCGTTCGACGTGGACGACGCGGCCGAGATCGCAGAACGCGCCCAGCGCGCTCACGCGCAGAACCCGCGGCTGGTGTTCCGGTTACTGACGAGCAAGGGCGACTACTTCCGCGAAGCGGACACCGCGATCGCGCGCGCCCTGCAGAGCCGCGGTCTGCCGGCCCAGCTCGACTTGGTCGAAGGTCCGCACGACTACGCGTTCAACCGCGGCCCCGGCGCGCTCGAGATGTTGATCTTCCATGATCGCGCGCTGCGCGGAGAAGCCGCGCTCTAGCGCGCGCCTGTCACGAGAAAGCGGCCGCCTCGAGCAGCGCCGTCAACAGCCGCAAGCTCTTGCCGGTTCGGTGCTGGAAGGCGACGCCGAGCAACACCTCGGGTTGAGTGGCGTCGTGCCGCACCCAGGCGACCCGGGCCTCGATCTCGAGCGGCGCCCAGAGGTGCGGAGCATCGATGATGAGAGACAAGGGAGTCGAAGGTGGGATGATCTCGCTCAGCGCCACGCGAGCTCCCCCGAGCCCCAAGTCGAGGACCCGCGCCTGTCGCTGCCAGGAGCCACCACCGGCAATCACGTTCGCCGCCAGGTTCACGGGCCTTCGGGCAAAGCCCCGGAAGTGGTCACGCTCGGGAACGGTGGTCAACGCGGGGCTCGTGTGTTCAGTCTTTTGACCCGGGTGGGACAGTGGGCCGGGTGGCGGTTCCGCGCCCTCCGGATCGACTACTTGGGAAAGCAGGGCTCGGTCCGCTACGATACCGAGGCTCGAGACGGAAACCGTGGCGCCTCGCCTACGGCGCCGAGCAGGTTTGCATGAATCAGGACACCCGAAAAGACCCGCGCGCCAAAGTGCTGACGATGACCGTGCGCTACAAGAGCGCGACCCTCGACGAGTTCATCGAGCATCACTCCTACGACGTGAGTCGTGGCGGCATGTTCATCAAGACGCCGTCGCCTTTTCCACCGGGGACCCTGCTCAAGTTCGAAGTGAAGATCGCCGACGAGCAGCGGCTGATGCAGGGCGTCGGGCGGGTGGTCTGGAAGCGCGAGGCCAACGACAGCAACGACTCCCGGCCCGCTGGTATGGGCGTCAAGTTCATCAAGATCGACGACGAATCGCGGCGGACCATCGAGCGCTTGGTCGACGCGCGCGGCGGTGACGGCGACAACGCGTTCGATCAAGGCAACGCGCCGCGGGTCCCCGTGGCCTCCGCCCCCGCCGCCACCGTGCCCTCGGCGATCCCGTCGAGCACTGCGCCGACCAAGCCGCTCGAGCAACCACCTGCCGCCGCGGGCCGCTCGCGCAAGGCGACGGTGATCGGGCTCGGCGCGATGAAGCCGTCGGGCACGTCCAGCTCCCGTGCCGTGAACGTCAGCTCGGGGCCACCGCGCGCCGTCACGCCTTCGCCGCCGCAGGCTCAGGAGAAGCCCGCCGAGACCTTCTTCCCCAAGACGGACTCGCGCGCGGACATGCCGCCCGTCGAAGATCAGACGATGATGAAGCAGGCAAAGGAGCTGCTCGCGGACGCGATGCGCTACGCCGGCGGCACCGCCGAGGACGTGAAGGCCGCCGCCAAGGTGAGCTCGATCCCGCCGCACGTCCCGCGCCCGGAGCCGCACAAGTCCGTGCCGCCGCGCCCGAGCGCGAAGGAAGTTCCGAAGACACGCCCGCCCTTTGCCGAGCCGAGCGAAGAAGGCGAAGCCGCGACCACCATCTGGCGCGCCAACGAGGCCGCCGCGCTGCTCGCCGAGTCCATGAAGGACAGCGAGCCTCCGCCCGGACAGGAGATCCACGGACGGATCACGGCCCGGCCACCTGCCGAGGCGGCCGAGCCCGAGCCGCGCTTCCGCGACAGTGAACCGGCGACCACGCCGGGCACGTCCTCGTCGGAGGAGCAGCGCTCGTCTGCTGGCAAGGTCGCTGCTGCTGCCCCGGCCGCGGTCGAGCCCACCGCAAAGCTCGAGCCGGAGCACGTCGAAGCCGAAGCGCCAGCTTCCGAACCGCCGAAGCCCTCGGTCAAGGCGACCACGGCCAAGGCAGCGGTTGCGGCGGGCGACCGCCCCTCGTCCCGAGCGCGCGCCTCGCAAGCCATGGCCGAAGCCGCGAACGAGTCGTCCTCGGAGGGCGGCGGCGGCAAGGGCGTCTTCGCCCTGCTCGCTCTCGCGGCAGCGGCCGGCATCGGGTTCTACCTGACGCGCCCGCCGTCTGCCGCGCCGGAGCCGCCGCCCGAGCCTGCGCCCGTCGAGGTTGCGA
>JALYWZ010000217.1 GCA_030852505.1 Myxococcota bacterium
GGGGGATGCTCGGGAGCACCTGGGTCGCTCCACCGCTGGCACTCGCGCCGCCGACCGCCGACTCGGCGACGAGGGTGGGTGGTGCCGGATCGGCGCCGCAGGCCGCGGTCGCGAAGGCGAGCAGCCTCAGTAGTGACGCTCGAGAACGAACCACGAAAACGCTCGGAACATCAGCTTGACTTGTGAGTCTTCGAGCACTGGATCGAGTTTTCGCCACGCCTCCTCCACGTTGTCACGCGCGAGCCGCATACAGTCGTCGAGGGCACCCAAGCTCTCGAGCAGGCGGATCACGTTTTCGACGGTGCTCTCTCGACTGGGCCGAGAGCGCAGGATCCGCCACAGCCAGCGCCGCATCACGGCGGGAGCGCGGCCCAGCGCGCAGGCGATCGGCAAGGTGAGCTTGCCCTGCCGGATGTCCTCGCCGCGTTGTTTCAGGTCGTTCTCGAAGCCGCGCAGGTTCAGCACGTCATCGACGATCTGGAACGCGAGCCCGATCGCTTCGAAGAAGTCGCCGAGCGCCTCCACCTGCGCGTCGCTCCCGCCGCCGAGCAGCGCGCCGACGCGCGCCATCATCGCCGCCGGCGCTGCCGTCTTGAGCCGGTGGATCGCGAGCACCCGGCGCTCGAGCTCGGTCGCGTCGCCGCTCTCCACGGCCTTGGCCGCTTCGTCCTCCAGGCCCAGCAGATCGAGCGCTTGCCCGGCGTGCCCGGCGCGCAGCGCGTCGAAGTACAAGCGATACACCCGGAGCTTGACCTCCGGCGGCAGGTCGTCGTCCCGGATCGGCGGCTCCGCCAGGAAGTAGGCGGCGGTGCCGGCGTTGATCGCCAGGTTCTGTCCGTGGATGCGGTGGCAGGTCGGTCCACCGCGGCGGACGTCCGAGGCGTCCTCGACGTCATCGACGATCAGCGAACCGACGTGCAGGAGCTCCGGCATCGCCAGCCAGTGCCCGAACTTTCGCGGATCGCCGCCGACCACGTCGATGCACGCCAGCGCCGCATAGGAGCGCCAACCCTTGCCGCCGCGGTCGGCGATCTCGCGGATCGGGTCGACCAGGGAGCGCGCGAGCGCGCCAGGAGGCACTCCGTCCGCGTAGCGCTCGACCGGGCTCGACCCGCGGTCTCCGCGCACCAACAGCTCGCTCAGCTGCGATTTGTCGGGAGCCTTCGGCAAGAGCTCGGCCAAGCGTCCGCGCACCTGCTTGCCGACGGCTTCGAAAAAGGCGTTGACGTTCGCGAAGCGAAAGCCCTTGCACTCGAGCCAGCCGCGGCCGCTCACGCGACGGCCATTCAGCCGCCCGCGCGCTTCCACGCGCCCTTCCCAGAAACCGGGGTCCGAAATGACCGTCAGCACCTCCTGGTCCTCGAAGCTCGCCACCAGCTCGAGCTCCAAACGCAGGTCGGGAACCGTCAGGCGAAGGCTCGTGGGGTACTCCACGAAAGAGCGCAGGCTTTGCCAGGTCGAAAGCGTCTCGAGCCGCGCGCCGCGAACGGTTCGCGAGCTGCCGTCGGGGCGGCTCACCACCGTCCAGTTGTCGAGCACCTGTCCGGTCGAACGTCGCGTGATCAGAAAGACACTGACGTCGGTCCCGTCATCCAGCTGAATCGAGGTCCAGCGCCACGACGTCTCCGCTGCGGCCGGCGCACTCGCCGTCTCGCCGGGCGGAGCGCCGAATTCGTGATCGTACCAGCCCGAGCCGTTGACCACGGCCTCGGTCTCGCCAGCGAGCGTGAGCGTGCCCGTCACCTCGCAGCGCGGGATGAAATAGTAAAACATCAGCTCGTCGGCGACGCCGTGGATCAACCCGTCGTCGCCCTGGCGGATCGCTGGCTTCTGCGGAGTGAACAGCAGCTTGCAGCTGATTTGGTTGCGCTCGTCGTGGAGCTCCACGCGATACGCCCCAGCGGGCGTCTTGCTCAAACGGTCGCGGCCGTAGCCGAGGTCGAGCTTTTGATTCGCGACGCGCGCGTCGCCCTCGAACAGGCGCGTGGGCGCGGGGAGATGCCCGCGCTCGAGCACCTCACGAAGCGCGCGGCTCAGCCGCTCGTCCCCGCCCGGCTCCAGCCGTTCGAGCTTCTTCAGCCCGAGGCCCGGTGCCCGCGAGTCGACCGCAACGTTCGGGAAGTAGCGGCGACGCTCCGGCTCGCAGAGCGCCCAGCTGAGGGAGTGCGCGTACTCGAACGCTCCGTCCGCGCGGAGCGCCGCCGCCTGCCGGAAGAACGCAGAAAACAGCGAGAACTCGCGGCCGCTCAGCGTGCGCAGGTGGCAGTTCAGGTACCACCACTCGAGGGTCGCCGACGCGTGCGGCAAGTCCTGGATGGAGAGCTCGATGGGCCCAGGCCCTGGCCAATCCGGCGGACGCGGTCGCTCGACAGTGTGCAGCCTGGGACCGGACTTTGGCACGCGCGAAGACGCAGGCTGGGCAGACTCCGGTAGCTTCATGTTGACCGCCGTCGCTTCGTGAGTGGCGGACGCGCGGGAGTTCGGGCGGGCGGCTTGGCTCGGAGATGTTCGAGGGCTCGCGCCCACCCGCTTCGCTCTTGGGCTCGCACTCGATGAAACGTGGCCGTTCGCTGGCGGCTTCTGGCTTGCGTCTCGCTAGGCGTGAGCTTGTGTCTGCCGGCGCTCGGTCCAGAGCGTGTGCTCGACGACGCGGTGATCGAGCTTGCGCTTCGGGGGGGCCGATTTCCCGGCCTCGATTCAGGACCGTTCGGGGCGTTTCGCTTCGCGAGCGGCGACGCCCAGCAAAACCGCGAGCTCATCGAGCGGGGCGCGCTGTTGCCGTGGTGGTCGGAGCCCGAGCTCCGCATCGCCTTCCTTCGCCCGCTCAGCGCGCTGACCCACGCCCTGGATTTTGCCTGCTGGCCAGGCTCGCCGCGGCTCATGTACGCGCACAGCCTGGTCTGGCTTGGCCTGGTGATCGCTGCGGCGGCACGGCTACATCGCCGCCTGGAGCGCCACAGCCGGCGAGCCTTCGCCGCGACGCTGTTCTTCGCCATCTCGCCGTCGTTCGGCCCCGCCGTGGGTTGGCTCAGCAGTCGCAACACACTGATCGCGAGCTTCTTCGGGATCTGTGCGATCACGGCTTGGAGCGCCGGTTTTCGCCGACGCGCGCTGTTCCTGCTCGCGGCGGCGCTCGCGTCCGGAGAAGTCGCGGTGTGCGCGCTCGCTTACATCGCCTGTCACAGCTGGATCCTCGATCCTCGCTCGACACGCGCGCGGATCCAGAGCCTCGTGCCCGTCGCGTCGATCACGCTGCTCTGGCGCGGTTTGCACTTTGGTTCCGGCTTCGGCGCGAACGGCTCGGGCGCGTACCTCGACCCGCTGCAGGACGTCACGGCGCTGCTCGCTGCGGCTCCAGCGCGGCTGTTGTCCGGTCTCGGCGCCGCAATCGGGCCCGTCTCGGCCGACCTGATCTTCGTCGGAGAAAGGGATCAGGTACGGGCGAGCCTCGCGCTCGCCGCAGTGTTGGCGTTGTGCTTCGGCTTTGCCGTACGCCGTGCCGTCAATCGCGAGCCGGTCGCGCGCTTCTGGGCATCGAGCGCGCTGTTTTCTCTGGTCCCCTGGTGCGCGGCTCCACCGAACGATCGAGGTCTGTTGCTGGTTCTGCTCGGAATTGCGCCGCTCGTGTCTCGTCTCGTACCCGGCCTCTCCCACCAGCTGCCGCCCCGGGTCCTAGCAGCGCTGTTCGTGGGCTGGCACGCGCTGGGCGCGCCCCTGGTGCTCGCGCTGCGCGCCGGACAATCTCAGAAATTGGGGCGGCGCACGGCGGAATCCACGCGCGTCTTCGATACCATCCCCGAGCTCGAGCGCCGGACGGTCGTCGTGTTGAACCCGCCGCGCGATCTGTTCGCGAGCTACATTCAGCTCGAGCGCGCCGCTCGTGGCGAAAGCGTGGCCCAGCATCTGTACTGGCTCTCGAGCTCGAGCTCCGCGTTCAGCGTGACGCGCGTCGCTGACGATACGCTCGAAGTGCGAAGGCCGAGCGGCTACTGCTCGACGGCTCTCGAGCACTTGTATCGACGCGACGGAACGACGCTGCCCGCCGTCCTCGATTTCGCGGCGTTTCGCGCGCGGATCCTGGAAAGGACCGGGAGTGACGGGCCGTCGCGGGTGCAGTTTCGGTTTCGCGTGCCGCTCGAGCACGAATCGCTGGTGTTCGTCGCCTGGCACGGAGACCGCTACACAGTCGTCGCGCCGCCCGCGCTCGGTCGCTCGCTCGAATTCGAACGGGCGGCTCTCGAGTCGCTTCTCTAGCTCAAGTCCGCAGCAGTTTCAGGAGATCGATGCCAGGCAGCTCGACGACCTTGCCCGCTTGCGGCGGGATGAATTCGACGTAGCGATCGCCGTTCCAGCTCATCAACACCAGCGCTGGGTCTCCGAGCGGCAGTGCGAAGCGTACGCGGATCTCGGCCGGCCTGCCGTCGGCGGTCAGCGCCGTCACCTGCAAGGTCGCTGCCTCGAGAAGCACGGTGTCTCCGAGCGCGAGCGGTCGAGCCGTGCTCCGCAACATCAGCTGCGCCGAGTGACACAGGTAGCCCGCTTCCGGCCGAATGCTGAGCGTGCGCGCGTCCAACCGGCGGACTCGCACCGGAGACACGCCGCTCGTCAGCCACAGGAAGTGCCGCGGTCGCGCCCGTTGCTGCGCCTGGAAGTACAGCGGCAGGTAAGCAGCGAAGGGGTCGGCCGGTGGATTCAGCAAGACGACGGTGCTGTCTGCGAGCGCAGCCGGATCCGGAAACTCGCGGGTGGAGCGTTGCAACAAGCGACTGAGCTGATCGACCTGCGAGGCGCGAACTGGCAACAGCAGGGGAGCGGCGACGCCGTGGATCAACACCAGCGCAGACAGCCAAAACTCGCGGCTGCGAGAGCGAACCACCGTGGTCAAGAGCTCTGCGAGCAGAGCCATCCACCCGACCGTCACGGCGAGCAGCAGGCGATCGTGGGGAAAGGTGGAAGCCGCGGGAAGTGCCGAAAAGGCCGTGCCCGCCGCCCAGAAGCGCGCCGTGGCGCTCTCGCGGAACAGGGGTTTCAAAAACAGCGCGAGTCCAGCCAACACCACGACCGCGAAGCACCACACCGCGGGCCCAGCCCAAGGCGAGACGAGCGGGTACACCTCCCAGAAGTCGGACCACGGCAACGCAATCGCGGCGAGCAGCAACACGGGCACCCGCTCCGCGAGCGTTTGCACGAACGTGAGCGGGCTCGTGAGCGGGTCGACGTAGACGCCCGAACCGGATGTCCCGTAGCCGAGCTGAACATACGCGACGCGCCACGCGATCAACACGAGCAGCGGTCCGAGCAACGACCGAGCACGGGTGCGCAGGGGCCCGCGCTCGACGAACAGCGCATACGCCAGCAGGTAAGCCGCGCCCGCGATGCCCGACTCACCCGCGAGCAGGCCCAGTCCCAGCCAAACCGGTGCGCGCCAACGCAGCTCGGTCCTTCCGCTGGTACGCCACTCGGCGTGCGCGCCGAGCGCGAGCAGGGAGAAGCACAGCGCGATGATCGCGTTGCGATTCGCGATCCACCCGACCGTGGGCGCGTGCGCGTCGTCCACCGCGTAGAAGAGCAGCGCGAGCGCGGCGGTCGCGGGTGGAGCGAACCGACGATAGACGAGCGCCAGCACGCCCAGCAATGCGGCATACCAGGCCAGGCTGTGAAAATGCATCCACCAGGCGCGTCCGCCGAAACAGCGCCAGTCGAGCCAATGCGTGAGGCCGGCGAGCGGACGGAGGAACGCAAGCCGCAGGCTCGGATCGGTCCACCAGGGGAAAACCCCTTCGTTCATCAGCGCGCGCGTCGGCGCCGGGTCGCCGCTGGCGAATCGAAACAGGTCGAGCGTCTTCGGCTCGAGGCCGCGCAGGCCGGGATCCGACCGGAGCAGCAGCTCGTGGAGCAGGTCGTCGGCGACCGGCTCCGTCCACAGCGCCGGGCTCGCCAAGAGAAGTCCCAGCGCGGCGATCCAGCATGCGGCGTACCTTCGCCTCGATAGCCAGAGGGCAGCTCGCCGAGACAGCCCCGCGAGTGCCATGGGCGCTCAATCGTCGGTGCGCAGCGGGGCGCATTCCCCGAGCGAGCACACGAGCGGAAAGCAACAGTCGGCGTCCGTGGTGCAGGCCGCGCAGCTTCCGAGCGTACAGGTCGCGCTGCTCGCGCAGTCATCGCAGCGGCTGCAGGACTGGGGCGCGAACGCCTCGCAAGCTGGGTTCGATTGCAAGACCGAGACGTCGTAGTCGATCAGCAACGTGCCAGTCGAAGTGACGCTGCCCGCGAACAGCGAACCGTAGACATTGCCCGCGTTTCCGACGCTTACCGTCGAGAGCGGCGCGTACAGGTTCATGGCGACTTCGTCCGTGCCCGGCAGGCTGAGCTCGAAGGCCGCGGTCGTATACACCCGAAGCGCGCCGGGTCTGAGCGCGTCGCCGAGCCGAGCGCCGCTCGCGAGCGTGAGGCTCCCTCGAACGAACCAATCGAGCGTCGCGCCGGCACCGAGCGCGAGCACGAACTCGGAGCCGAGCTCCACGTCTCCGTCGACGAACAGGGCCGCCGCACCATCGACGTGAATCGTGACGGGCGCAGTGCCGCTGATGGCGCTGAGAGCGAAGCGTCCGCAAGACAGCGTCAGCTCGGTGGTTGGGCTCTCCGGGTCGGGCGCGTCCAGCGCGTCGAGGGCGTCGAACGCGAGCCCGATGCGGGCGTTGTCGTTGCGCGTGAGGCCGTCGCTGACGATCCCGGGCACGTCGAGCAATTCGCTCGGCTCACACGTGCACGGTGGCGGGATCGTGAACGACTCATTGAAACGCTCGCCACCGACGCGCGGCGGGCCGAACGACATCAACCGGGCGCGTGGGGCGACGTGCAGGTCCCGTTCCACCTCCAGCAGGCTGAGCGAGGAAGTGTTCCCGGCGAACCACGCGTCACGACCGACGGAGATCGGACCCGCGGCCGTCAGCGAGCCGGCGAGCCGCAGATCACCGGCGACGTCGACGCTGCCGTTCGTGCGCAGGCCGAGATCGCCGGCAACCGTGAGCGAGCCGTCGAGCTGTAAGTAGTCGACCCGACGCAAGTCACCGCCGATGCCCACTGCCGCGCTTCCTTCGAGGGCGCGCTCGGGGTCGGACGAGTCGACGGCCGTGGTCACGAGCCCGCGGCCCAGATCGACCTCGGTGCACGCGCACAAGGCGTTGGCAAAGCTGCGGCGTGCAGCCCATGCGCTGCACGTGTCCCGCGTGGGCAACGAGCTCTGAGCGGTCGACACGAACGCGGCTTCTTCACAGGTCGCCGCGCCGCCTCGACCCGCTGTCTCGCTGCCGCCCGCGCCGCTCGGGCCCGGATCGCTTCCGCCCTGGTTCAGCC
>JALYWZ010000881.1 GCA_030852505.1 Myxococcota bacterium
CGCCCCAACGCGATCGAGAGCGCGCCGAGCGCCACCTCCAACTGCCGATCGTCCGGCTCGATGGTCGTGATCTTCTGAACCAGGAAGCCGGGCCAGAGCAGCGCGCGCAGCGGGCCGTTCTTGGCGAAGCGGGCCAGGAGCCGCTGCAGCTCGAAGGTGATGGCGGCGATGAACGGGAGCAGCGGCAGCTTCATGAAGAAGAACACCACGTTGTCCAGAAGCTTGCCGACACCGAGCTGCGGCAAGAGCGGTCCAATCGCCGTGAACACCACCACCGAGACCAGCGCCACCATCACGATGAACGTCGTACCGCAGCGCGGGTGCAGCGTGGTCTTCGTGCGCGCATTCTCGACGGTCAGCGCTTCGCCGGACTCGTAGGTGTAAATCGCCTTGTGTTCGGCGCCGTGATACTGGAACACGCGATAGATCTCGGGCAGCCGCCGGATCAGCAGCATGTACGAGATCAGGATCACCATCTTCGAGGCGCCGGTGATGGCCTGGAAGGCGGGGCTCCGAACGTCGAGGTCGAGCGAGAACAGCGAGCCGATGCCGGCCGCCAGCGCCTGCGGCAGCGCGACGAACAGCCCGATCGCGAAGACTATGGAGAGCACCGTCATCAAGCTCTTGCCCTTCTCGGCCGGGGAGGCCGCGGGCAGCTCGGGCTCGTTGGTGGTGAGCGACAGGATCGGCAGCGACAGCAGCGAGAGGGTGCTCGGCCGGGACGCCTTCGCGGCCGCCGCGCCCTCTGCAGCATCCAGATCCTTCTCGTAGATCTCGGCGGAAAACCGCAGCGCGCGGCTTCCCAGCTTCAGCGCTTCGCCCAGGGCCACCACGCCGCGGACGAGCGGCCACGAGCGGCGGCCGCTCCGCAAGTCGGCCATCGGCTCTTCGCGCACGACGAGCTCACCCCCGGCACGGCGGACGACGGCTGCGAACGCGTGCGGCGAGCGCATCATCACGCCCTCGATCAAGGCCTGGCCGCCGATGTACGGGCGCGCCACGCCGTCCGGCCCGATCACCAGAGGTTGGTTCGACATCAGCGGCAGTATAACCTCGCCGCGCCGAGCGGCGAGATGCGAGCGCCGCTTACTTCTTCGCGAGGGTGGCGTACTTGCGACGGAAGCGATCGACGCGACCCTGCGTGTCCATCAAACGCTGCTTGCCCGTGTAGAACGGGTGGCATGCGCCGCACACATCGGCGAGGAGCTCCTTCTGCGTGGACCGGGTCTGGAAGCTGTTGCCGCACGCACAAGTGACGGTCAGGAGTTCGTAGGTGGGGTGGATGCCGTCTTTCATGGCGTTTCTCCGGGAAGCGGGGGCGGCAACCTAGCTCCGAGATCGGTGCTGTTCAAGTCCGACCAATCGGATAGGTGGTTTGGGCAGCGGCAAAGGCAAGCGACCGGTGCCCTTGCGGCGCCCGGGCCGGTCCGCCGCGTTTTGTTGAATGATTCCGGCTCAATCGAGGGCGCCTGAGCGCTTTGCCGCGAACTTGACGGCTTCTGGACGCGAGGCCAAGGTGCAGCCTGATGACGGACCGGCTGCCTGTCCAGGGGAGCGGCCCCCGCGAAGATCGCGAGAGGCCGACTCGCCGAGAGGCCATTCAACGGATCGGGCTCGCGGGCGTCGTGCTCGGTGGCTCGGCCGCCGCGACCGCGCTCACGTTCGACCGGGGTGCGTTCGATCTGAGCCGCCCGACGGGTGAACGGCAGGTCCGCGACTTTCAGATCAAGCAGCGGGCCGCAGCGGACCCGGTGATGGCGATCGCCAAGAGCAGCCAGGAACCGGAAGAGCTCGTGCGCCGCGCCGTGGCCGCGATGGGCGGAATGAAGCGCTTCGTCTCGAACGGCGACATCGTCGCGATCAAGCCCAATATCGGTTGGGATCGCATGCCCGTGCACGCCGCCAACACGAACCCGCGCGTGGTGGCGGAGGTGGTGAAGCTCGCGTTCGACGCCGGCGCCAAGCAAGTGATCGTCACCGACGCCTCGTGCAACGAGGCGAACCGCTGCTTCCAGCGCTCGGGGATCTGGCGCGCGACCTACGCGCTCGGCGCGACCGTGATCTTGCCCTCGGCCCATCGGTTCCGCGAGATCCGCATGCGCGGCGACGTGCTCGATCAGTGGCCGGTCTACACGCCGCTCGTCAACGCCGACAAGGTGATCAACGTCCCGGTCGCGAAGCACCACAACCTCTCCCGCTACACGGCGGCGATGAAGAACTGGTACGGAATCCTCGGCGGCCGGCGCAACCGGCTCCACCAGAACATCGACGTGTCGATCGCCGATCTGGCGACCTTCATGCGGCCGACGCTGACGATCGTGGACGCGACGCGCGTGCTGCTCCGCAACGGGCCTCAGGGCGGCAACATCGACGACGCGCGGGACATGCACCAGGTGATAGCGAGCCTCGATCAGGTCGCCGTGGACGCCTACGGTTCGACGCTGATCGGCGAGAAGCCGGAGAACGTCCGTTATTTGAAGCTCGGCCACGAGCGCGGCATCGGCAACATGGATTGGCAGAGCGTGCCGCGCGTGGAGGTCTAGCTTGTCGGAGTTTCCGTCTCCACTGCCGTGGCTCGAGCGTAGCGGCAAGGTTCCGCCGCTCGACCGCGCTCCCCCGCCGCCGCCCGTGCCGGGCGAAGCTTGCGGCTGCGGTAAGACGAGCGGCAGCTGCTCCACGCCACGGGCCGTCGATGCGTCCGCGCCTGCGCTCGAACGCCGCGCGGAAGCGACCAAGCCGCCGCCCGCCGCCGCCGCGCCGAAGAAGCCCCTGAAGAG
>JALYWZ010000882.1 GCA_030852505.1 Myxococcota bacterium
GCGCGCGACACCCAGCGCGACCATCTCCTCGATCCTGGGATCGCGATCGATCGTGAGCAGAAAGCCCCCTTCGTCGGCGTCGTCGAGCCGCGCCACGGGCGTGATGCCCTCTTCGCGGATGCGGATCGGCGCGCCGCGAAAGCGCACGCGCTCGATCTTGGACATCGACGCGAACAAAAGCGGAAGCTGCTCGATCGGAACGTCTTCGCGCCGGGAGGCCGACCTCAGACGGTCGATGGTCAGATCTTCGTGCGTGGGACGGAGGTCCGGGGGGAGCCGCCCGCGCGCCAGGTCGCTGGCCAGGGCAAAGAGCCGTTCCTCCTTGCCGTCCGAGCGCACGATGATCCGCGCCAGCGTGATCAGCCGGCCCTGAGTAGCCAGCCGGTATTCGATGCGCGAGGCGGACTTCGGGCTGGGGTCCGGAACGGCCGGGCTTCCGGGGCCCGCCGGCGCGGTTCCGGCTCCGGTGGGCTGGGCTCCGGCCGGAAGCTCAGAGCCCTGCGTGAGCGCGATCACGGCCGCGGCGACGTGAGCACAGGGATCGAATTTGCCGTCGCAATCGCAGGTCCATTCACCGTGGGCGGGATACAGCGTCACGGTCGGGGCGATCACGTGACCCGGCGCAGCTACGCGAAATGTCTCGGAATCCGCGCTCGAGGCGTCGCGGCTCACGGCGTTCGCCCGTGAAAGCTTCACTCCTTGGGACCAGACGGCAGGCAGGCACGCCTTCCGGACAATCTCGAACAGCGCGGGCATAAGAGCGCGGAAGCCTAGTACGCCGAGGGCGACCTGGCCGGCGCTCTGCGAAGATCGACGAGTCCCGTGAGCCGAAATTCGGGGTCCTCCCCTCCTTGGTTTCGGCAAGGGAGCTGTCTCATCGTGGACCGGCCGCGCAAGGAATCGACCGTGCAGACTCTGGGGCGTCCTGGGCAAGGCGCGGGGTTGGGTCGATTCGTTGCGAACGGCCGTCTCGAGAGACCTGGGCAGGCTCCCTTGCCGAGTTCTTTACCGGCCCGCCCGGCTTCGAGGTCCGCGGACGCGGCCTAGGTCGCGCGCGGCTTCCGCCCGAAGCCGAGGTAGGCCTTGGTCGTCAGCGGGAAGGGCGGCCCGCTCAGGCGCTCGCGGAGGTACGCGCGAGCGAGCTCGGCTTGCTTCGCCCATTGCTCTTCGCCCAGCCGGCGGCGCATCAGCACGAGCGGCGCGCTGCTCTTCGCCATCCGTTCCCACAGCTCGTCTACGCCGGCGCTGAGCGGGAAGGCCTTTTCGTGGGCAGTGACCCGCACCTCGGAGAAGCCCGCGTCCCTCAGCTCGCGCTCGAAGAGCTCGGCGTTTTCGAGGCTGAGCAGGTCCTTCTGCGGTGCCGGCCGGCTCGGATCGGCCGCGCGGATCGCGCCGAACATCAGCGTCATCAACGAGGACTCGTCAATCGGCGCCCAGCTCGACACCACCGCCACGCCGCCCGGGGCGAGCACCCGGAACAACTCGCTGAAGCCCTTCGAGCGATCGGGAAAGAACATCAGTCCGAACATCGAGAAGGCCGCATCGAAGCTGTCGTCCGGAAAGCTCAGGGCCTGACCGTCACCGACGCTCGCCCGCACGTTCTCGAGCTTTCGCGCTGCGAGCGCCTGCTGCAGCTCGGCCAGCATCGACTCCGAGAAGTCGATTGCGTCCACGCTCTTCGCCCGCTCTGCCGCGAGCAGCGCCAGCGTGCCCGGCCCGGTCGCAACGTCGAGCACGCGCGTCGTGGGACCGACCTCCGCCAGCTCGAGCGCCAGGTTCGAGAACGGGATCATGATGGTCGTCGCCTCTTCGGCGTAGCCCTTCGCCACCAGATCCCAGGGTTCCGAATTCGACAGAGGGTTCGGAGGTCGCGCCGCCATCTGAGATCCGGTACACGAGCGGTCGCGCTCCGGCAAGCCGGTTTACGGAGTCTCGCTGTCGATCAATCGCAGCCCTACCGGGAGCTCGTCGCCGAACGCCGTCGCGCGCTCGTTCGGCAACACCGGCACGACCTCGCGCACGGCCTCCAACCACTCCTCCGGCGCCTTTTCGGCGGCGAGCTTCACCAGCACCTCTCGGCGCAGGCTCTCGCTGACGTCCCGTGCACGGTCCCCCGTGCGGCGCGCGAGCTCGAAGGCCGCTCTCGCCGCCGTCGGAACCTCGCTGAAGCGCTCGCGCAGCAGATGATCGAGCCAGCGCTCTGCGATGTTGCCAGCCACCACGTGGTGCACGCTCGCATACGTGGGCACGCGCGCGCCCACCCTGCCGATCGCCGCCCAGATCCGCGGATCTTTGCTGGTCCAGGTGCGCTCGAGTAATGCGCGACCGAGCTCGGCGCGGCGCTCGGCCGGCACGCGTTCGAGCCACGAAACGAGCTCGAGCAGCTCTTCCGGAGCTTGCGGCTTCCAGGTCTTCGACTTCTTCACGCGGGCCCCGCTCGGGAGCACGAACGGATCGAGCAGGTCGCGGATCGACTGCTGCAGAGCCTCGTCGAGCCCGGCGGCGATCCGGCGGAACGCGATGAAGAACTGCTGCCAGGAGCGGGCTGCCGCGAAAGCCACGCCCTCGCCGAACAGCGCGCTCAAGCGCACCACGCGCGTCGCGTCTCCCGCATCGCCGAACCCCGGTCGCAGGCAATATCCGGCCAGCATCCAGAACACGCGCTCGTGATCTTCGGAGCGGCGACGCGCGGCCTGTCCGGGCACGAGCGCGTCGAACAGCTGGCGATTGGTGTCGAGCGTCCAGTAGCGGCGTTCGCCGAGCAGCCGCTCCAG
>JALYWZ010000218.1 GCA_030852505.1 Myxococcota bacterium
TCGCAACTCCGGCTCGGGGCGGGCCGATGGGGCCTCTATGTCGAGGATTTGGCTCACGGTCCTATTCGCGGCCTCTCTCTCCTGTAGCGGCCGGGCACCGCTCCCGCCACGGGCCGTTGCGTTGAATGAGAGCGGCGCCCGGGCGCTGGCCGAAGGCGACCTCGAGACGGCGGACGCGCGGCTCAGCGTCGCGCTCGAGTACAGCCCGCACTTCGTCGAGGCCCTCGTCAATCTGGGCCTCGTGGAGGTTGCGCGCGGCAACTTCGCCCGCGCACGAACCCTGCTCCAGCGCGCGCGGCGCCTGAACCCCGACGTCGCCCAGCCGCACCACGCGCTCGGCATCCTGGCGGAGCGCGAACGCCGGCCCGATCAGGCTTCCCAGCATTACCGGGAAGCGCTGGCCGTGGACCCGGGCTTTTTCGCGGCACGCGCCAACCTCGGACGCTTGCTGTTCGACGCCGGGCTGTTCGAGGACGCTCGCCTCACGTTCAAGAAGCTCTCGGAGGTAGCGCCTGACGCCGCGGTGGGCCACGCGGGCCTCGCCGAGTCGCTGATCCGCCTCGGTCGCGTCGCCGAAGCAGAGCGCGTGATCGACGCAGCATCGAAGCGCTTCCCCGACGACGGCGCGCTCTGCCTGTTGCGTGCGCGCTCCGCTTTGCGCCAAGGGCAACCCGAGCGGGCCCGGGCGCTGCTCTTGCCTCTGAGCGAGGCGCGGAACGAGCTCACGCCCCGCGCGCTGTCCTGGTTGGCCGTCGTCGAGCTCTCGCTCGGCCACCGGAGCGAGGCGGAAAAGCTGGCGCGCCGGTCGTTGTTGCTCGATCCGGAGGATGGGTTGGCCAGGCACGTGCTCCTCGGCACACGCCTCGAGTAAGCTCGGCGCGTGGTGCGCCTTCTGCCGCTGATCCGCCTGAGCAGCCGTCGCCTGAGCGAGGCCTTCGGGATGCGCGCCGGGCGGACCTACGCGATCGGCATCAGCGTCAGCTATGCGCTGCTCCTGCTCGTGCTGCCCGCGAGCACCGAGGCGCGCACCGCGGGGCTGGTGTTGAGCGAGGCGCTGCGCGCCGCGTCCTGGGCCGTCGCTGGATTCGGCGCGCTGTCCGCAGCGCGTGATCTGTCGGCTCGGGATCAGAACGACGGCCTGGTGTCGCTCGCCGGCGCGAGCGGGTATCGAGAGCGCGACGTCGTCTTCTCGCACTGGGCCGCGGGTGCGCTCAGGATCGCGTTCTGGCTGTTCGTCCCGTTCGCGGCCCTGGCGCTGTTCGCAGGACTGCGTTTCTCGACTCCGCGGTCACTCGTCTGGGCGTGCGGTTGGCTGGGGCTTTCGCTGGTCTATGCGCCGCTGCTCGGCGTGACGGCGAGCACCCTATCGCGGGCCGCAGCGCGGCTGTTCCCGGGTCACGGCCGAACCGCGCTGCTCGCGCTCGTGTTCGTGCCGCACCTGCTGCGGCTGAGCTTTCCGGAGCTGCCGAGCCTGCCGGCGGCCTTCGACTGGCTGCTGGAACGAGGGAGTGAGCTGATTCAGCGGCTTTCCTGGGCATGACCGAGCTCCTTCTCACCCACGCTTTCGCTCACGGGCTCGGCCCGCTGAACGCGCAGTTTTCGAGCGGGCTGTCGGTGGTGCTCGGCGCATCGCCGAGAGACGTGTCGAGTCTGTGCGAGCTTTTCGCCGGAGTACTCCCGCCGCGGCATGGGCGCGTCACGCTCGACGGCGAGGAGCTCGGCAATCGCCCGCGCGCGCGGCGCCGCGTACTGTCGCTACTCGCCGACGAAGAGCCGTTCGCGCGAACCAGCGTGCGCGAAGCGTTGTCGGAGGCCTGCGCGCTACGCGGCTCGCGCCCAGCGGTCGATGCCTGGCTCGCCGAAGCCGGCGTCGCGGACCTCGGCGCGCGCAGCCCCGAAAACCTGAGCTCGGACGAGCGACGTGCCGTCGCCCTGTCGCTCGCGCTCGGAGCAGAAGACGCGGATCTCGTGACGCTCTACGAGCCGCTCCTGCTCGTGCCCCGCGTCTCGGAGCGCTTCCTGATCGAAAAGTGCAGGCGCCGCGCCGAGCGGGGGATCGTGATCGTACTCACCACGTCGATCGAGCACGCGCTGCGCCTCGGGGGGGCAGTGTTCTGGCTCGAGCGCGGACGGCTTCAAGGTCCGGTCGAGGCCGCTGCGGGCGCTCTCTACTGGTTCACACTGAGCGTCCGAGACGGCAACGCGCAGGCCCTGGCCGGCGCTCTCGCTCAGGATCCGGACGTGGGCGGGGTCGGGTTCGACGCACAGCGGAACGCCGCCGAGCTCTGGGTGCGCGGCAGCGATCCGGAACGACTCGCCGCGTGCATCGGCCGCCACGCTCGCGCGCTCGGCATCGCGCTCGACGCGCTGCGCCCGGCTCTGCCGACGCTCGAGTCGATGTTGCTGAGCCGCGCTGGCTGGACGGATCCGAGCTATCACGGCGCTGCGGGGGCTCCCCGATGAGCGTACTGGTCTGGTCCTTGCTCGAGGGGGCGCGTCGTGTTCGAAGCGTGCGCGCGCTGCTCGTGGCGTGTGTTGCGATTGCGTTGGGACCGGTCGTCGCCAAGCTCTCGCCGAGCTCGGGAGCAAGCGCTGCCGACGACGCTTTGCGCGCCGGCGTGTTCGGCATCGCGCTGCCGCTGGCCGCGTACCTGAGCGCCGAAGCCGTTCTGCAGGGGAAAAATCTGGACCAGGCTGCGCGTCGTGTCGCTCGCTACGGAGTGAGCGGGCGCCTCGCCGGGCTGGGTCTGGTGTTGGCGCTGGCCGCGGTGTCGATCGCGGCTGCGTTGCTGGGCTGCGTAGCTGCGCTGCTCAGCGCCTACCCCGCGCACGGTTCGGATTTCTATGGCGACCTTTTTCGCTCGCTGCCGATCGCGGCCACGGCGGGGGCTGCCTACGCAGGCTGGTACGCGCTCGCCTCGTGCTTCGGCGCGCGTGGCGGCGGCAGAAAATGGTTACTGGGGCTGGACTGGGTGCTGGGCGCGACGAGCGGTATTTGGGCTGCGCCGTGGCCCCGCGGGCACGTGCGGAATCTACTCGGGGGCAGCCCGGTGCTCGAGCTGAGCCAAGCTGGGGCATTCGGGGTACTGCTGCTCGGCACGAGTCTTGCGGTGCTGGCTGCGCTCGCGCACTCCCACGACTGATGCTTCGTGCCTCGGTCCGGAAGGCTCGCTCCGGATTGAGGCCCTCAAAAACTGCGCTACGCTCCCGCGAAACGTGCAGGGTATTGCCTACCAGTTCGGAAGCTTGGACGAGTTCGCCGGTGCTCTCGATTCGAGCGGCGACGAGCAGGATTTGGCCCTGCCGTGCAACGACGGCGTGCGCGACGGCGAGTGGTTGCTGGTGACGGTGGCGATCGGAGAAGACACGACGAGCGTGGCGGGACGCGTCCGCGATCGCGGCAGCGAGCTGCGCCTCACGTTCGAAGAGCGTGACTGGCACAGGCTGCAGCGCTTCGCGCGCGGCGAGAGCTCGCCATCGATCCCTCCGCCGAGCCTCGGGCAACAGCCGGAGTCGGTGTGCGCGCCGGAGGGCTCGACCGCGCTAGTGATCGACGCCGACACCAAGGTCCTGGGGCTCGTGACGGCGCTGCTCGACGCGTGCGGCGTGCACACCGATGCCGCGCACGGCGCGGAGGAAGCGCTCGATCGCCTGCGCTCCCAGCACTTCGACCTGATCGTGGTCGAATCCTCGCTCGACGGGATGAGCGGGCTCGAGCTGTGCCGTCGCGTGCGCGCCGACCCGGCTCTGTCGAGCACGCCGTTGCTCGTGGTGTCGTCGCACGCCTCGACGCGAGACATGCAAGAGGCGTTGGCCGCGGGCGCGGACGATTTCGTGCCCAAGCCGTTCCGCGCGCTCGAGCTGCGCGCGCGCGCCGTCGGCTTGATCCGACGCGCGGTCGTGTTCGGGGGCCCGGTTTCCGCCCGGCTCGAGTGATCGGTCAGTTCTCGCGGAACGCTTCGGCGGGGCGGAGCTTCGCCGCGTGGCGCGCCGGGCCGACGGTCGCGACCAGGCACACCAGGATCGCGAACACGCC
Organism: Myxococcota bacterium; assembly: GCA_030852505.1. Taxonomy (GTDB): domain Bacteria; phylum Myxococcota_A; class Polyangia; order Polyangiales; family Polyangiaceae; genus PMG-095. The sequence continues at coordinate 4,037 of JALYWZ010000218.1, forward strand.
GACCCAGACGAAGTCGCTGAGTCGCACGATCACCGGCAAGCGCGAGATGAAATAGACCTTGGGATCGAGCGGCAGCCCGTACACCAGAAGGCCCTTGCAGATCGCGAGCCCGAGCCCGAGACCTATCACCGTACCGACCACGCCGATCAACGTGCCCTGGTAGACGAAGGTCCGGAGCAGCTGCCCGTCGCTCGCGCCCATCGCCTTCAGCACCGCGATTTCACGCTTTTTGTCGATCACGATCATGATCAGCGTCGCGATCACCGTGAAGGCCGCGACCACGATGATCAGCGCCAGGACCAGGCTCATCAAGATCTGCTGGATCCGGAGCGCCGTGAACAGACCGTGGTTCAGCTCTTCCCAATCCATGGTGTGGTAGATGCCGCTCTTCAGCCTGTCCTCGATGTCGCGCGAGATCTGCCGAGCCTGATCGATGTCAGCGACCTTCATCTCGATGCCGGTCACGCTGTCGCCGGCGTCGTAGAAAATCTGAGCTTCGTACAGATCCGTGTAGACGAGCTTCGCGTCGTACTGATCGAAACCCGCGTCGAAGATCGCGATCACGCGGAACTGCCGGGCGACCGGCGCGCGGATCGCACCCCGGGAGTAAGAGAAGCCGATCGTCGGTGACGTCACCTGGATGCAGCCGCCGAGACCCACGCTCAGGTTCCGCGCCAGCGTGCGGCCGATCACGATCCCGGGTAGCGCGGAGACCTTGACCGCGTCCGCGCAGGGGTCGGGGTCGAGCTCCTCGGGGATGAGGTCGTCCTCCGGCAACACGCTCTCGTAGCCGCCCTCGGGGACGACGCTGCCCTCCGGCAAATCTCCGGAGTTTTCGGGCGCAGCGCTCGCCGGCGGCGCGGCGCTCGGAGGCTTGCCCGAGTCGGCCGCTGACTCGTCCATCAGCGCTTCGATCTCGTCCAAGACCGACTTCTTGGGTGCCTTGGCGGCGGGCTTGTCGAGCGCCAGATCGTTGAGGCCGGTGTCGAGACCGCGCCGGCGACGCTCCGGGGGCTTGGCGTTCTGTGCGCGCAGACCCTGCAAGCTGCCTTCGACGATGTGACGCGGCAGATCGAGCACCTTGCCGACGCGATCGGGATCGACGCCCTTGACCAGGACGCCGGTCGCGGTGCGCTCGCCGTGCGTCACCATCATCGGGCTGATCACGAAGGGCGCGATGCCGACCACGCCCGGCATGCCCTTCAGCTGCTCCATGATCTTGCGGTACTCGCTGAAGTCGCTCGAGTACTTGAGCACCAGCACGTGCGCGTTGACGCCGAGGACCTTCTCGCGAAACTGAGCGCGGAAGCCGCCGGTCACGCTGATCACCGTCGCGAGCGCCGCGACACCGAGCGCAACGCCCAGGATCGCGAACAAGGTCCCGACCGAGACGAACGCGCGCTTCTTGGAGCGCATGTAACGAAGCGCGAGCTCGAGCGGGAACTCCATTTGGGGGCTCGGGTTTACCATCGTCGCCGTCCCGTGCGCCCGGCCGTTGGACCGAAGCGTGCCGGAAACCGAAACCAGCTCGGCGGGACGAGCGCGCTCAGCCGGACATTTCGGGAATTCTGGGCCGGCTCGCGCCCGACAACGCGTTAGATTCGGGCGGTCGAAACCGCCGTGACCGTCTCCACCGAACGCCTCGCCCGCGCCATCCCGCGCGACATCCACAAGCTCTGCCAGCGCCTGAACGAGGCCGGCTTCCGCGGTTGGGCGGTGGGCGGCTCGGTGCGCGACGAGCTCTTGCGCGACCTGTCCGCAGCGCCGCCGGCCGACGCCGACTGGGACGTCGCGACCAGCGCCAAGCCCGAGCAGGTGATGGCGCTGTTCCCGCGCGTGATCCCGACCGGCATCGAGCACGGCACGGTCACGGTGATGCTCGGCAAGAACGGCTACGAGGTCACAACCCTGAGGGGTGAAACCGGCTACAGCGACGGCCGCCGCCCCGACAGCGTGTACTTCGTGGACGACATCGTCGCCGACCTCGCGCGCCGCGACTTCACGATCAACGCCATCGCCTACGACGTGCTCGACGATCGCCTGATCGATCCGTTCGACGGCCTGTCGGATCTGAAGGCACGCCTCCTGCGAGCCGTGGGCGAGCCGGCGGAGCGCTTCCGCGAAGACGGCCTGCGCGTGCTGCGCGCGGCGCGCTTCGTGGCCACGCTCGAGGTAGAGCTCGATCCGAAGACCGCGCACGCGATGAAGCCGTCGCTCGACAGCTACCGCCAGGTCAGCGCCGAGCGCGTCCGCGACGAGTGGCTGAAGACCATGAAAGCGCGGCAACCGAGCCGCGCCTTCGAGGTAATGCGCGAGCACGGCCTCTTGGCGATCACCGCGCCCGAGCTGCTCGAGTCGGTCGGGGTCGAACAGAACCGGCACCACCGCTACGACGTCTGGACTCACGCGCTGAAATGCCTGGACGGCTGCCCGCGCGTGCCGACCCTGCGCGTGGCCGGGCTGATCCACGACATCGGCAAGCCGAGGACCCGCGCCTTCAGCGACAAGACCGAGGACTACACGTTCTACCAACACGAGCGGGTGGGCGCCGAGATGGCCGATCCGCTGCTCGCCCGGTTGCGCTTTTCGAACGCGGACCGCGGGCGGATCGTCGCGCTCGTGCGACACCACCTGCTCTGTTACGACGGGACCTGGAGCGACGCGGCGGTGCGGCGCTGGCTCCGTCGCGTCACCCCCGAGCTCACCGAGGACCTGTACCAGCTCGGCGAAGCGGACGTGCTGGCGAAGGGCCGCGACGCGAGCGACGACCTCGCCCAGATCGCCGCCTTGCGCGAGCACGTCGCGCGCGTCGTCGCAGCGGGGGCGGCGCTCAGCCTGCAGGATCTGAAGCTCAACGGCCGCGACCTGTCGAGCGAGCTCGGTCTGCGACCCGGGCCGCGGTTCGGCGAGATCCTGCGGACGCTGCTCGACGAGGTGGTCGAGGATCCTTCGCGGAACACCCGCGAGCACCTGCTTGCCCGCGCCGCCGAGCTCGCGGCCGCTAACGATCGATGACGGTTCGCTTCGCTTCGATTGCGCTGCTCGTGTTCCTGGCAGTGACGATCGCCGGGGTGCTCGTCAATCGCCCGACGCGCGTGCTCGGCGAAAGCGCTCCGCCCGAGGATTTTTCGGCCGGCCGCGCCGTCGCGACGCTGACGCGCCTGCTCGGCGATGGGCGCGCGCATCCGACGGGCAGCGCCGCAAACCTCGAGGTCCGTGCTCGGCTCGAAGGCGAGCTCCGGCGTTTGGGGCTCGAGCCGCGGGTTCTGCGCGGAGTGAGCTGCGGCAAGTACGCACTGTGCGCGGA
>JALYWZ010000219.1 GCA_030852505.1 Myxococcota bacterium
AGGTAGCTCCGCACGCGCGCGAGCGCGGTCTGATTCGCGGCGTCGTTCGGCGCGAGCTCGCGGCCGAGCAGCAGCGTCTTGGGCAGCGGGGTGCCGCCGTCGTCCGGCGTCGCGCCGAAAGGCAAGAGCAGGACCCCGAGCGAGAGCCCGAACAGGATCGCGACGCCCACCGACAGCGCGGTCCGGCGCCTCTGGGCCGCGGCTTTCTGCTCGGGAGGCATGGGCGAATACTTTTCGAAAGGCGGGCCTTGTCAAGAACCGCGCCCGGCCGAAAAGTACGGACGGTTTCCGAGTGGCTGATCTGGAAGGCACCGAAGAGCTCGAAGCCCGGCTCAAAGCGCTGCCCGCGGAGCCGGGTTGCTACCTCTTGCGCGACAAACAGGGTGAGCTGCTCTACGTCGGCAAGGCCAAGAGCCTGCGGTCGCGCGTGCGCAGCTATTTCCAAGACGGCAGCAGCGACACGCGCGCCTTCATCCCGTTCATGCTGCGCGAGGTCAAGAACCTCGAGACGATCGTCACGGCCACCGAGAAAGAGGCGGCGATCCTCGAGAACAACCTGATCAAGGAGCAGCGGCCCCGCTACAACGTCAAGCTCAGGGACGACAAGGAGTACCTGAGCCTGCGGCTCGGCTCCGAGCACCCCTGGCCACGACCCGAGCTCGTGCGCCGGCCCAAGCCCGACGGCGCGCGCTACTTCGGGCCCTATCACTCGGCTACTGCCGCGCGGCGCACGCTCCACCTGGTCGAGAAGCATTTCAAGCTCCGGAGCTGCACCGATCGCGAGCTCGAAGGCCGAAAGCGCCCCTGCCTCGAGTACCAGATCAAGCGTTGCCCCGCGCCGTGCGTGTACGAGGTCGATCGCGACGCGTACGCCGCGCAGGTCCGCGCCGTCAGCCTGTTCCTGAGTGGCCGCCACGACGAATTGTCGAGGGAGCTCAGGCAGCGCATGGAGGAGGCGAGCTCGCGCCTCGAGTTCGAGCTCGCGGCGAGCTACCGCGATCAGCTGTCGGCCGTCGAGAGCGTGCGCCAGGCGCAGCGCGTGGTGGCCGTGTCGGACATCGACCAGGACGTGGTCGGCGTCTACCGCGAGGGCGATCTGGTCGAGATCGCGCTGATGATCGTGCGCGCCGGCCGCGTGATCGACGTCGGTTGCTTCTCGAACCGCCGCGTCGAGGTGCCCGACGACGAGGTCGTCGCCAACTTCATCCGCGAGCATTACGGCGAAGGCGGCGGCGGGGAAGGGGTGATCCCGGACGAGATCCTGGTGCCGGCGCTGCCCGAAGGCGCCGAGGGCGTGGTCGATTGGCTGAGCGAAAAGCGCCAGGCGGCCGCGGCGCTCCGCGGCGAACGCGCTTCGCGGATCGAGCTGATCTTCCCCCAGCGCGGCTCGAAGCGCGGCCTGCTCGACCTCGCGCAGCAGAACGCCGAGCACGCCTTCAAGGAAAAGCGCCGCACCGAAGACGACATCGACGAGCGGCTCGCGCGCGTGCAGGAGAAGCTGCGCTTGCCGACGCTGCCGCGCCGCATCGAGTGCGTCGACATCTCGCACCTCGGCGGAAACGACACCGTGGGCGGAGTGGTGGCGCTCGAAAACGGCGTTCCGGACAAGAAGCGCTACCGAACGTACAAGGTCCGCGCGGGCGGCCAGGGCGACGACTACGGAGCGATTTACGAGGTCCTGTCGCGGCGCTTCCGGCGCGGCCGCGGCGTCGAAACCACCGATCCCGAAACCGGCGAGGTCGAGATCCAATCACCGGAGCTCGCCTGGGAGCTGCCGGATCTGGTCGTGGTCGACGGCGGGCGCGGCCAGCTCGCCGTGGCGCTCGCCGCCGCGCACGACCTCGGCTTGCACGATCTCCCGATCGTCGGCCTCGCCAAGGAAAAGGAGAACGTGCTCGGCGAAAAGCTCGTCGATCGCGTCTACCTGCCGGGCCAGAAGAACCCGATCCCGCTCCGCCCGAACACCCCCGAGTTGTTCCTGCTCGCCCGCGCCCGCGACGAAGCTCACCGCTTCTCGAACCGCGGCCGCAAGATCGCCGGCAAGCGCCGCAGCTTTGCCTCGGAGATCCAGGCCATCTCCGGCATCGGTCCGAAGATCCACGCCGCGCTGCTCAAAAAGTTCGCGTCGGTCGCCGCGATCTTCGCCGCCAGCGACGAGGAGCTGCTCGCCACGCCGAGCGTCACGAGGCGGCACGTCGCGGCGCTGCGCAAGGCTCAGACCACAGCCGTGGAGACCTCCGAGCCGGCCACGCCCTTGCCCCCCGAAGCCGAAGTCGAAATCGAGCTCGAAGCTCCCGCGCCTCATCCAGACCCCGCGTTCACGGCCACCGTGCTGGAAGACTGACGCGAGAGCTCGCGCCGGCCCTCAGCTCATCTGGCGCATCGAAGCGGGGCCGCGGTTGTTGTCGGTGATCGCCGCCAGCGTGGGCGCCAGGAGCTCCCGCAGGTGATGACCGGGAGCGAGACCGTTCATGTAGCGGGCGACGTCGGCGATGCTGACGATTCCTACGAGCTTTCCCAGGGAATCGACGACCGGTAGCCGGCGGAGCTGGTGGCTGGCCATGATTTCGAGGACGCGCTGGATCGAGTCGTCGGGCGCGCAGGTAGAGCACGCGCGCGACATGGCGCTCGCGACGCTGCACTCGCCGGGCGGCCGCCCCTGAGTGAACGTGGCCATGCAAATGTCGCGGTCGGTGAGCATGGCGAGCACGCTGCCGCGGTCGTCCTGCACCGGGAGCGCGCCGCAATCGTGTTCCCACATCAGGCGCGCGGCTTGCTCGAGCGTGTCGTTCGGGGAGCAGACCAAGACGTCGGTGCGCATCACGGCGCTCGCCGGGTAGCACGAGTGGCGCTCCATCAAGCGCTCCACCTCGCGCGTGAGCTCGTGGATGCGGGCCAGCGCGACGTCTTCGGCCGTCTCTTCCGCCATCCGCCCGTCGAGATCGTCGAGGCGATCCTCGATCGAGTGATCGAGCTCGAGCCAGGAGTGCATGGTCTCGAGCGAGAATTCGAGCTGGTGCTCACGGGCAATGGCGCGCACCGACTCGAGCTCTGCGCGGGCCGATTCGACGGCGCCCTGGTTGATCGCACCGAAATCGTAGATTTGACTCTGGGCGTGCATGATCGACTCCTCCTCGTTCTGAACTACGAAGAATACTGCGCGGCTGCGCCGCATCACAGACCGAACGGGTACGTATCCGGAAGTTCAGCGGGCATCTTGGCAGTCCTCGCGAGCGCGCGATCTAGCGCTGGGGCGAGTGGTTCAACCGCAGTCGTCCTGTCGAACCAGATGAGCTCGTCGAACTGCCGAGCCAGGCTCGCGTGGAAGTAGTGGCTGCGCAGCTCGGTGTCGGGGCGGTACACGACGCCGATCGCGCGCTCGAGGCGGGGCACGCTGAGCTCCTCGCGCACGCCTGCGCGTTTTGGCGCGCGCAGCGGCAAGCGGAACGCCGCCACGCCGGACTCGTGGAAGACGTGCTCGTAGCTTTCGGGGTGGGACGGCCGAATCTCGAAGACTTCGAGCGGCTCCTCCCAGTCGGAGGCCGCCGCGACCGTTCCGTGATCCGTCCCGAAGCCGACGATGTAGGTGCGCTCGTCCCCGTATTTGGCGCGGCAGAGTTGTCCGACGTTGTGCTCGCCGCGCAGGCTCATCTCGGTGGCGAGCGCGTCACCGACATGGGAATTGTGCTCCCAGACGACGCCGCGCGAATCGGGGCCGTAGAAGCCGAGCAGCGCTTCCAGCGTGTCGAACATGTGGGAGTCGCGCAGGTTCCAGGAGCTCGGCGAGCCGTAGTACATGGCGCGGTAGTAGCGCTCGGCGTTGGCGACCACGCGCGCATTTTGTGCAGCGTCGAAGAAGCGCTCGCCATCTTTGCGCGCGTACTCGATGCGCCGCTCGAGCAGCTCCCGCAAGATCGAAACCACGGCCTTCTCCGAGCTCTCGTAGGCACCGACCAGCACGGCGCGCCCGTACTCGGCCGGGTCGCGCTGCCAGGGCGTGAGCGCGGCGTAGCGGTTTCGGGCCGCGCGCGCGGCCGTGGCGTCTACGTCGTCGAGGTAGTGCAGCACCGCGGCGATCGAGGTGAACAGGCTGTACAGATCGAGGCCGTGAAAGCCGACTCGGCGGCCGTGGCTCAATGCGTTCGCGTTGAATTGGCGCAGCCACGACGTGAACTCGACCACGTCCGTGTTGCGCCACATCCAGCTCGGAAACCGCGAGAACGCCTCGAACTCGGGCCCCTTTCGCAACGGGCCCCCGAGCACGTAGTTGTCGATCCGCGCCGCGTCGGGCCAGTCTGCTTCCACGGCCACGAAGTCGAAGCCGTGGTGCTCGATGAGCTCACGGCTGATCCGCGCGCGCATCCGGTAAAATTCACTGGTCCCGTGGGTGGCCTCTCCGAGCAGCACCACCCGGGCGTCGCCGATGCGCTCGAGCAGCGGACGGATCGAGTCCGAGTCGATGTCGCCGATCGGCTCGGCGACTTCGCGCACCAGGCGCGCCACGGAAGCGGACGAGCTCGGCTTGGGCGGCGCGCGCAAGATCTGCTGTTGGTCGGGCCAGCCCTGCTTGCCGATCAACGGCACGAAGCGCACGCTGGTCAGCTCTTCGCGCTGGAAGTCGTGGGTGCCCGTGCGCGTGACCCGCACCAGCACTTGCTCCGTCTCGGGCCCGACCGGAACCACGAGCCGCCCGCCGAGCTTCAGCTGCAACACCAGCGCTTCCGGCACCTCGGGACCTCCCGCCGCGACCGCGATCGCGTCGTACGGCGCGTGCTCGGCCCAGCCGAGCGTGCCGTCGCCGGTGTGCACGTGGACGTTCGGGTAGCCGAGACGCTCGAGCCGTTCCGTGGCTGATTCGGCGAGCGAGGCGATCCGCTCCACCGTGTAGACGTCCGCCGCGAGGCGGCTCAGGATCGCCGCCGCGTAGCCCGACCCGGTGCCCACCTCGAGCACCCGCTCGTGGCCGCGCAAATTCAGCGCCTCCACCGTCAGCGCCACGATGTACGGCTGCGAGATGGTCTGCTCGTTTTCGATCGGCAGCGGCGAGTCCTCGTACGCGAGCTCGCGCAGGCTCTCGGGCACGAAATCCTCGCGCGCCACACGCTGAAAGGCGGCGAGCACGCGCGGATCCGCGATGCCGCGGCTCTCGAGCTGCGTCGTGACCATGTCGTCGCGCTTCTGCTCGCTGATCATCGGAACCTCTGTCCGAAACCTCAGCAAGAAGCGCGCCCGACTGCGCGCGAGATACCCCGATCCGACTACCCGACTAGGGTAAGATCGCGGGCGAGGGGTTTCCCGTGTACACCTGCGAGCAGCGCGGCTTCTTCGGGTCCGAGGGGCAATTGAGGCCCTGGTAGTAGCTCAGCGTGTTCGCGGGCATCGCGTAGCCGTCGGGGATCGGCTGCTTGGAGAACGTCGCGAAATACGTGAGGCAGGCGTCACGCCACCAGCGCGCTTCGTAGTGCTGGATCTGCAGGAAATCCGAGACCGCCTTGAACCGAGCGCCGTCGACGTAGCCCTCCACCTTGGCCCACTGCTCGCGGAGGCGCCCGACGTCGTCCACGCCGAGGCTGTAGCGGTGCACGAGCTCCGCCCAGAGCGTGCGCCCCGAGCCCAGCGGCTCTTGCCAGCCCACGTGGTGGAAGAAGAGCAACAGGTTCTCCGGCACCTGAGCCTTGTCCGCGAAGCGGTCGCGCACGCTCGCCGCGTACTGCGCGACGGCGTTGCTACCTCCGCTCGCAGCGGTGCGGTTGAAGCCGATGCCCGCCGCATCGGCCTTGTGATAGTAAACGGGGTTCCACTCGGCGCGGCTCAAGTTGCTGACCCACGGCGCCGGCCCGTAGTGATGATCGGTCCCCATGATGTGGACCAGACCGAGCGGGGTCATGTAGTTCACGAGCGCTTCGCGCGAGTGCATCATCAGCTCGACGACGGGGCCCACCACCAGCGGATCGTTCGAGAAGGTCTCGCGCACCCACTCGTCGGCGATGGCTTCTGCGCCGAGCTCCGGATCCCACGCCATGCGGCCGAACACGTACCAATTGGCCTGGTTCATCTGGGAGCCGGTCCAGTTCACGTCGTCTCCGACGTTGGCGACGCCGGCGATCGCGCTCAGCTCGTGGCCGTGGAACGAGCCGTCGATCACCTTCGCGACCGTCGCCCCCGCGCCGCGTCCGGTGTCCGCCTTCAGCACCTCTTCGAAGAGCGGACCGAGGTAGGCGAGGTGCGTGTCCTCGCCGAGATACTCCTTCGTGATCTGGAGCTCGAGCGTGATCGGGGTCTTCGGCATCGCGCCGAACAGCGGATGGAACGGCTCGCGCGGCTGAAAATCGAGCGGTCCGTTCTTGGCCTGCACGAGCACGTTGGCGTCGAACTTGCCGTCGAGCGGCTGGAACTCGTCGTACGCCTGCTTGATGCGGTCGGTCGGGCTGTCCTCCGAGTACACGAAGGCGCGCCACATCACGATCCCGCCGTGCGGAGCCAGCGCCTGAGCCAGCATGTTAGCGCCCTCGGCGTGCGTGCGGTTGTAGTCCTGCGGGCCCGGCTGGCCCTCCGAGTTCGCCTTCACCAGGAACCCGCCGAAATCCGGGATTTGCTGGTAGATTTCGTCGACCTTGGTCGCCCACCACTGACGAACGCCCATCGCGTTGGGATCGGCCGTGCTCTGACCGCCGATCTCGATCGGCGCGCTGAAACGCGCGGTGAGATAGACCTTGATCCCGTACGGCCGGAACGCATCCGCGAGCGCCTTCACCTTCGAGAGGTAAGACGGCGTGAGCACCTGCGCGTTCGCGTTCACGTTGGTGAGCACCGCGCCGTTGATACCGATCGACGCATTGGCGCGCGCGTAGTCCGTGTAACGCGCCGAGAGCGTCGGCAGCGCGCTCCAGTCCCAGATCGAGCGACCGGCGTAGCCGCGCTCCACCGTGCGATCGAGGTTGTCCCAGTGGTTCAGGAGCCGGTTTTTGATCCGCGGTGACCCCGTGAGCGGCAGCTCCGAGAGCGGACGGTGCATTTGCAGGTGCCGGAGCAGCGCAAACGAGCCATACAGCGCGCCGATCTCGGTATTTCCCGCGACGACCACCACCGCGGCGCCGTCGATCTCCGCCGCTTCGACCAAATAGCCTTCCGGGCCCAGCGCAGCGAGCTTCGAGGCGAGGGGCAAGCCCTGGATCGGCGCCGCAGCGCCCGTGCCGACGACCACCGTGCCCGGCGCAACCGTCATCCCCGCGGCGACCGTCGTGCCCGTGAGTCCGCTCAGGCCCTTGAGCAGCTCCGCAGCAGCAGCGTCCGTCGTCGCGCCGCTGCCGGCTTTCACGACCTGCTTGAACGC
>JALYWZ010000883.1 GCA_030852505.1 Myxococcota bacterium
GCTCGGGCGAGCCGTTGCTCGCGATCGGCGCAGAGCTCGGCGAAATCGACGCGGCGGACGAAGCGTTCGCGGGCGCCGAGCTCGCGCGGATCGCCGGCCGCGCCCGAGAGGCTCTGCGCGTCACCGGCGGGCCGCTCGCAAACCGGGTCGTCCGGCTGAGCCAGCTGCTCTTCGAAGAGCTCGGATTCGAGCGCGAGGTCGAATCGACCGCGCTCTCGTGCGTGCTCTTGCCGCTCGTGCTGCGCCATCGACGCGGCAGCTGCGTCGGGCTCGGGAGCCTTTTCCTCGCGCTCTCACCCCGGCTCGGTCTCTCACTCTCGGGGGTGTTGCGGCCCGGGCACTTCCACGTCCGCGCCTCCGACGCCGGAGCGCCTCTGAATTTCGAGCTATTGCGCCGCGGCGAGGTCATGCCCGAGGCCTGGTATCGCACGAAATACCCGGCGAACCAGGGCGCGCGGGCCTACGGACGAGCGCTCACGGCGCGCGAGGTCCGCGGCGTCGTGGCGTTCAACGTGGGTAACGAGCGAAAGCGACGAAAGCAGCTGGAGCCCGCACGGCGCGCTTACCAGGTCGCAGTCGAGCTGATCCCGGACCTCGGCGAAGCCCACGCGAGCCTCGGCGCAGTGCTGCACCTTTTGGGCGACCTGGAGGGCGCCGAACGCGCCTATGCCCACGCCCGCCGCGTCGATCCCGAGTTGAAGGGGCTCGCGAACAACCTGGCGCTCTTGGAGCACGAACGGGGCGCTCGCTGAGCAGCGCCCGGCTTACTGGTCCATGTTCTTTTGCTGGATGTTCCAGCCGTCGTCGGTGCACAGCTTGCACGAGGCGCCGTAGAACCAGGAGCGCAACGAGTCGTCCGCCAGCAGGTGTACGCGCATCCAGGCCGTGACCGCGGCGTAAACCGGGCTCGGCGTATTGCCGCGGCTCATCCAGCTGCCGTGATCGACGCTGATGTACTCCGCATACATGGCAGGCAGGTCCGTCACCGAGTCGAGTGCGCTCATTGCGCCGTCGCAGCCGACGACGTCGTCCATTCCGCCGCAGAAGAACATCGCGGGGCCGTGGAGGTTGCGCTGCGCCATGGCTCCCTCGATCGGCACATTGGTGGTGATGTGGCTGTCGCCCGAGGCCTGGCTCGTGGCCACCGCGCCCTGCGAGTGCCCGGTCGCGCCGATGTGCGTGACGTCGAGGTGATGGTAAAGCGCGCTCGACGGATCCTCGTTCTGCTCGAGGATCCACTCCACGCCGACCACCATCGGCCTCGGGTTGCCGCGCGCGACGTTCTTGCTGTTCGAGGCAATCACGACGAAGCCGTGCGAGGCGAACAAGTTGAGCAGCGAGCCGTAGAGGTTCGGCGTGGCGCCCGTGCCGTTGCCCCAGGTGATCACCGGATGGCAAAGCCCGTTCGGGCTCAGCTCCTTCGGCCGGAACAACGTGAACTTCGGCACGACGCCGTCTTCTGCTTCGCCCGCTTCGGGGCCCACTTCGTTTTCGGTGACGGTCTCGTAAGGTCCCTTTGCGGCCGGGTCGGCGGCGGGCCAGGGGCCCACCGTGCACCCACCCGGCGTCGAGGCCGATCCGCCCTGGGCCGTCGAGCCGCCGCTCTGCGTGCTGCCCGCGCTGGTGCCTCCGGCCGGTGGATTGCCAGTGCCGCCTCGGCTCGAGCCGCTGGCTCCGCCGCTCACCGAGCCGCTGGCAGCGCCCCCCGGAGTACTGCTGACTCCGCCGAAGCTGCTAGCGCCTCCCGTGGCGCTAGCGACCAGGCCTCCGGTGTTGGCAAGCCCTCCGCTCGCTGCGCCGCCGCTGGGTGACGGAGGCGGCGCCGGAGCTTCGCCGTCCTCGTCGGAGCTCCCGCAGGCTGCGATCAGCGCCGCGCCGACGACGATTGCGTGAGCCGCGAAATTTTTCGTGGATTTCGACATGACGCCTCGCGCTCGGGACCTACGAGAGCAGTCACGGCGCGGGGCGAAACTGGTTCAGAAAACGGCTGCAGAGCAGACGCTATTTGAGACCACTGAAGAAGGACCAGATGTTTGCAGCGGTCGTCGAATTGATCGTGTGGTTGAAGTTTCCGATGCACCAGACGACGGGGCTCTGTTCCGGACAGCCGTCGTAGCTCGTGCAACCGCTGAACGAGGACTTGCCCGCCGTTTCGCAAGCATTTCTCTCGCGCCAGAAGTCGCGGCTCCCTTCCCCGTTGTCGATCGTCACGATGTCGTCGGCGGTCCCGTGGTGAATCATGATCGCGGGCTTGGCGTTGGCATTCGTGCACCCCATCGGCCCGCCGCCAGCCACGGGAGCGAAGGCGCGGAACCAATCCGGATGCTCGCACGCGAGGGCGTTGGTGAAGAACCCGCCCATGCTGAAGCCGGAGATGAACTCGCGACTCGGGTCCACGCAATACTTCTCTTCGATATCGGTCTTCAGCGCCTGAATGAACTCGTAATTTGCGGCGTTGGCTCCCCAGGTCGACTTCAAGACCTGGTCACCCCAGTGCGACGTATCGCCTGGCGGCGGGCCCTCGCCCTGCGGAAGCACGGTGATGGCTTTGCCGTTCGAACGCGACGTGAAGTTGAAGAGGTCGATGACCGCGACGTTGTTCATGTCGAAGCCATGCACGCCGAACACCAGTGTCATCGGCGTCTGCCCGTCGTTCTCGGGAACGTCGAGCAGGTAGTAGCGGGTGGCGCCAGCGATCTGCATCGTTTGCTGAGTCCTGCGGTTGGGCCGCGCCGTGGTTTTGCCGCAGCCAGGTGAGCGCGTGCTCGGAG
>JALYWZ010000884.1 GCA_030852505.1 Myxococcota bacterium
CACCAGCGCACCTTGAGCGACTCCGATGCGCGGTGCGGACAGATCGCCCACCACGCGCGCGCCGCGCTCGAGCAGCAGGCTCTGACTGCCGCGTAGATCGCCCTGCACGGTGCCGGCGATGCTGAGCTCGACGCCGCTGACGTTGCCGCGCACGACCCCCGATTCACCGAGCACCACGTCGCCGCTGACGTTCACGTCGCCCTCGACGCGCCCGAGGATCTCGAGGCTGCCCTCGCCGCGCACGTTGCCGCGCACGACTGCGCCCCGACCGATGACCGAGCCCGGAGACATCGATCACATCTCCATGTCGACGTTGCCCTTGAACGAGGCACCGTCGGCGATCGTGAACCGCGAAGCTTTGACGTCGCCCACGAGGCGCCCGCCGGCCTGAAGATCGATGCGCTCCTGCGCGGTGACGTCGCCCGTGACCTGCCCGGCGATGCTGACGCTCGAGCCCGACACGTCGGCCTGTACCGAGCCGGTGCCGCCGACCGTGACCGCGTCGCTGGTCGTGAGCTTGCCTCGCACCGTGCCGTGCACGACGACCTCTTCCTCGCTCGTGAGGTCGCCTTCGATACTCAGCCCTTCACCGATCACCGTGCCTGCCATGTCGCTATCTCCAGAAAATCGCCAGCTGCCTCAGCGACGGCGCGGGGCAGCGCCAAGATCGAGCTCGAGCTCGGTGTCGATCCGAACCGAGACTCGGGAACCGGGCTCGATCGAGACCTCCGCACCCTTGAGCTCGCCGCGCACCAGCGCGCCCGAGCGCACCGCTATCGGACCGCTCGCCGAGACGTCGCCGATCAGTGAGCCTGAAACATCGACCGCCCCGGCGTGGACGTTGCCCTCGACCGTGGCGCCGGCGCCAATCTCGGCCGCGCCCGTGATCTGGACGTCGCCCTTGAGCGAGCCATCCAGGCGCACGCTGCCGTCGCCGGTCACTCGGCCGGTAACGCGGGTTCCAGCTCCGAGCACGCTTTGTTCCGTGGAAAGCCTTGCCATCCGACGCCGGCGCGACGCTACATGACCGCCCGCCGTTGGGCAACAATGCGCGGCGCGAGGGGGCGAAACCCCACCGGCCGGACAATTATCTACTGTCCCGATAGGGAAAATGAGTTATTGTCTCGCCCGTGATTGACCTGACCGTTGCCTTGGCCGGCCTCGGAGTCGGTTTCGTGGTGGGGCTGACTGGGATGGGAGGCGGCGCGCTGATGACGCCGATCCTGGTGCTTCTGTTCGGGATCCAGCCGTTGGCCGCCGTCTCGAGCGACGTGGTCGCGTCGATGATCATGAAGCCGGTCGGCGGCGCCGTGCACTGGAAGCGCGGCACCGTCCACCGCCGGTTGGTGCTGTGGCTGATGCTCGGGTCGATCCCGTCGGCTTTCATCGGGGTCCTTTTGTTGAAGTCGCTGGGCGGTGAGGACGCGCTTCAAGGCATCGTCAAGCACTCGCTCGGCGTCGCGCTGCTGGTGGTGGTTGCCGGTCTACTGGCTCGACCGCTGCTCCAGCGCCGCAACCGGAGTAACGAGACCGTGAGCCCGCTCGAGGTCCGTCCGCTCCCCACGTTGCTGATCGGCATCGTGGGTGGGCTGGTCGTCGGTGTGACGTCGGTCGGGTCCGGCTCGCTGATGATCGTGCTGCTGATGATGCTCTACCCCCGCATCAAGCTGTCCGAGCTGGTCGGCACCGATCTGGTTCAGGCGATCCCGCTCGTCAGCTCGGCCGCGATCGGCCACCTCTTCTTCGGCAACTTCCAGCTCGGCCTGAGCGCGTCGATCCTGGTCGGCAGCATCCCCGGCGTGTTCGTCGGCGCCCTGTTCTCGACGCGCGCCCCGGACCACGTGATCCGCCCCGCGCTGATGGTCGTGCTGCTCGTGTCCTCGCTCAAGCTGCTCGGGGCCTCGACTTCGATTGTCGCCGCCGCGGGCCTGGTCAGCGCGACCGTCGGTATCGTCTACGGCATTCGGCGCAGCCGCGAAAACCGCGAAAAGAAGCGCGAGCTCGAGCGCGCCGTGGTCGACCTCGAGGCCCCACGAGCGGCCTGAAGACTGAGCGCTAGCGAAACACCTTCAGATACAGCTCGTCCACCGAGAGCGAGATCGCGAGCCCGCTCAGCGGGAATGTTTGGCCGGGCCCGTACTCTGCGAGCCGCCAGCCCTGGTCGCTCCGGAGTTGATGCTCGACGAGCACCGTCCTGGAAGACACGATGAGGTAGTCCGTACAGCTCTGGAGCTGACGGTAGTCGTGTGCCTTCTGGCCGCGGTCCCGGCTCTCGGTCGATGGGGAGAGCACCTCGACGATGAGCGTGGGATTCTGAAGGATCTCGTTCTTGAGCTCGTCCAGTGTGATGATGGGCGAGCACGACACACTCGCGTCCGGATAGTAGAAGGGCGCTTGCAGAGCGCGGACGCGCATATCAGCCGGGTAAACCTCACAGGGGCTCGCGCGCAGTGCGCTGCCGAGGGCGGTGATCACATTCCCCACGATCACGTTGTGCTCGCGGGATGCGCCGGCCATACCGGTGATCGGATCGAAGTGAAGAGGAACCATCTGCCCGTCGACGAGCTCGTGCTTCTCGTCGGATTCACGCTCCAGCGCGAGGTACTCGCGTTCCGTGAGACGGGAGGGCAGCGGTTGCGTCATCTGAGCGATAGGGGGCGCGGGAAGAGGATTGTGCCGCAAGCGCGTGGGCCAGGCTAGCGCGCCGCCCTCAGTATCTCTTCGGCGCGCGGCACCGAGCGGATCAGCCAGCGCGCGTAGTAGTGACGGC
>JALYWZ010000220.1 GCA_030852505.1 Myxococcota bacterium
ACCCGACTCCCAGTACGGCGGCGATCAGCGGCGCGCGGCTGCGCTTGGCGGCCGGCGCGGATTGATCCCAGGCGGCCTGCGTGGCGGCGCCCTTGCCCGTGGGAGCCATGCCCTCGGCCGGAGGGCTGCTCGGAAGAGTTTCACTCCCAGGGGTTACTTGGTGCTGGCCCGCGGCCGTGAGGATGCGCGAGATGCGTTCCACGCTGACGCGGCCCCAGCGTGGCGCGAAGGGCGCGATGGCGTTGGCGAGCTCGGCGACGTTGTTGAAGCGGCGGGTCGGGACCTTCTCGAGGCAGCGCAGGATCGCCGACTCGAGCCCCTCGGGCGCCATCGGCAAGCGGCCGCGCAGCGCGGGCGCGGGCTCCTGCAAGACCATGGCGCAGAGCTGCGGCATGGTATCGGCTTGAAAGGGCACCTGGCCGGTGAGCAGCTCGAACAGGATCGCGCCGAGAGCCCAGATGTCCGTGCGCTGATCGACGTTGCGCGACGAGGCCATCTGCTCGGGCGACATGTAGAGCGGCGAGCCCATCACCGCGGTGGTGCGGGTCATGCCGAGATCGGGGCCGGAGCCCTTCATGCCCGTGGTCTTGGAGATGCCGAAGTCGAGGACCTTGACGCACGGGCTGCCGTCGGCTCGATGGATCAAGAACAGGTTCGACGGCTTGAGATCGCGGTGGACGATGCCGAGCGAGTGCGCTTCGGCGATGGCTTCGGAGGCCTGGAGCACGTAGTCCACCGCGTGCTCGATCGGCAGCGGACCTTGATCCTGGACCAGCTGGGCGAGGTCGCGGCCGTGCAGGTACTCCATGACCATGTACGGACAACCGGTCTCGAGCGTGCCGACGTCGGTCACGCGCGCGACGTGCTCGCTCTTGATCTTGACCGCAGCGCGCGCTTCTCGAGCGAAACGCGCGACGGCCTCGGGTGACTCGAGGGCTTGGGGCAGCAAGAACTTGATCGCGACGCGCTCGTCGAGATGGATGTGCGTGGCAGCGACCACGACGCCCATCCCGCCCTGGCCGAGCACGCGCTCGATCCGGTATTTCCCAGCGAGAACCTCGCCGGCCTTCACCTGTAACGAAGGGTCCACCTAGTTGCCTCGTCCGGCCGCTCTGCCGAACGAATACCTTAGCTCAGCCGGCGACGCCGTGTCGAACCGCGCGCTGCGGGCGGGTTTGTAGCGTCGCTGCCGGATCACCCGCCTCAGAAGGCCTCGCGCGCGGTGAAATAGAAGCCGCGGGTGTCGGGGCCGATGCCGAAGTCGAGCCGCAGGTTCAAGTGTTCCTCCTGATTGACAGCGAAGCGCAAGCCGCTGCCCACTGCCCAGCGAACCGGCGCGGCGGGTAGGTCTTGCAACCGTTCGGAGACCATGCCCGCGCCGGCGAACGCCACGGCTCCGAAGCGCCAGTAGACGGGCACGCGGTATTCGACGTCGAGCGCGACCAGGTTCTCGTCGCGGTAGCGGCCGAGGTAGTAGCCGCGGAGCAGCTCGTCGCCGCCGAGCATGCCCAGGTGATAGTACGGGACGTCCTTGCCCTGGACCTCGGAGTAAGCGTGGACGGCGAGCACCTGCTCGTACGCCGTCGGCGTGAACCAGCGCGCGTCGAGCTGGAACTTACGAAATGAGTAGTGGCTGCCGAAGGTCGGAGAGAACTCGGTGAAGGTGGCGTTGATGAGCCAACCGCTGATGGTCGCCACCGTGTTGTCGCGTGAGTCGAAGGTGAGGGTCGGGCCCAGGCCAACCGTGACGCCGCCGTCTTCACCCGGGACGTTCCTGGTGGCGAACATGCCGTTGGGGTCGAGGTATTCGCCGCTGAACCACATCGCGTCGCCGAACAAGCCAGCGTACGCGTGACCGGCGATGCGCAGCTGCACGACCGGGCGGTAGCGCAGGCGAGTGCGCTCGTAGCGCTCTTCTGACGCGTCATCGGCGGAGTTGCCGATGCCCCAGAAGCTGTCCGGATACTTCTGGTACTCGACGCGGCCGAAGACGTGGAGATCGTCGGATGCCCAATAGATGTCGGGGTGCACCTCGAACACGGCCTGGCGGCGGGTGGTGATCATGCCGACCACGGCGATGCTCGACAGACGCGCGTCGGCCTCGCGCTTCAGGCGGAACAGGTGGATGAACAGGCCGCCGACGCCGAAGTGAGTCTCCGGTGTGTAGAGCAGGATCGGCACGATCACGTTTCCGCTCTTCTTGGGCTGCTCGGAGGGGGCAGGGGGGCTCGGCACCGGATCGCCGCCGAGATCGCTGCGGTGCGAACCACCGGCGAGGGTCGGCGGGGCGTGCTTCTCGATGCTGGTGTCCGCGCTGGGGGCCGGAGCGCTGGCTTCGGCAGCGGGCGGCGACGGGTCGAGCGTCGCGGCGCCGAGGATCGGTAAGCAGATGCAAGCAAACACGGTCACGTGCGGGGGCTCGACGGGTGACGTGCAAGTGTAGTGCTAGGCAACATCCCGGATCACGGCGTCGGCCACGAGAAAATGCGCGCCGTCGAGGCGCAGCCGCGCGCCTTCTTGCACGAGCGCGCCGCGCCGCTGCCAGCGTTCGATCGCACGCAGGCGCTCGGTGGTGCGGACTTCGACGCCGAGCTCGGACTCGAGCTCCGCGAGATCGACGCCCTCGGCGAGCCGGAGGCCGAGCATCAAGCGCTCCATCAGCAGGGTGCTCGGCGAGAGCGCTTCGAAAGCTCCGATGTGGTGGGAACCCTCGCCGAGCGCGATCGGCTCCGCGCCGGCGTGCTCGAGGTAGCGTGTGAGGTTCGGGGTGTTGCGGTAGCGGACGCGCGTCTCCGAAGCCGGCAGAGTGCCCCAGGCGCCGACACCGAGACCGAGGTACGGCTCGCCGCGCCAGTAGCCGAGGTTGTGGCGTGATTCGTGG
The DNA here is from genome assembly GCA_030852505.1 of Myxococcota bacterium. Taxonomy (GTDB): domain Bacteria; phylum Myxococcota_A; class Polyangia; order Polyangiales; family Polyangiaceae; genus PMG-095. The sequence goes on from JALYWZ010000220.1 coordinate 2,882, forward strand.
CCCGGGCGCGCGTAATTGCTGATCTCGTAGTGGGCGAGACCGAGCTCCGCGAGGGCGGCCTCGACCGCCGCGAAGCTGTCGCCCGTGGCGTCGTCGCCGAGTAGGGGCAATCGGCCGCGGCGCGCGCGCTCGCCGAACTCGGTGCCGGGCTCGATGGTGAGGGCGTAGGCGCTGAGGTGCGACAGGCCGAGCGCGACCAGGCGGCGCGCTTCGTCCGCCGCGGCTTCCGGAGACTGGCCCGCGACGCCGAAGATCAGATCTGCCGAGACGCGCGCGAAGCCGGCCGCGAGCGCGAGCTCCACGGCGCCGAGGGCGCCCGGGCCGTCGTGCAAGCGGCCGAGAAACGAGAGGCGCTCGGCGTCGAGGCTCTGCACTCCCAGGCTGATGCGATTGACGCCGGCGCGCGCGAGGCCCTCGGCGACGCGCTGGTCGAAGCTCGACGGGTTGCACTCGACGGTGACCTCGCAGTCCGCGAGCGACGGAAAGCGCGCGCGGATCGCGGCGAGCACGCGGCCGAGCTCGGCCGGTTCCCACAGTGAAGGTGTGCCGCCGCCGAAGAAGATGCTGTGCACCGGCAGAGCTGGAAGCTCGGCGGCGCGGCGCTCGAGCTCACCGAGCACCGCGTCGGCGTAGGCGCGGTGCGGCACGCTGCCGTCTCCGAGCGGCAGGCTCAAAAAGTCGCAATACGGGCACTTGCGCTTGCACCACGGAAAATGCACGTACACGCCCATCGACCGAGCTCTGGCTGTGTTCGGACCGGGCATTTCCGGCGGCATTAGCACGCGGCGCGCTCGGCGGCCCGCGCGGATTTGGCCGGGACGCGCGCGGCAGAAGCCGATAGCCTAGCGCCCCGAGGCCAGAACCGATGCAGTTTTCGAGTCAGTTCCGTGTGTGGTTGGGCGCGCTGCTCATGGCGCTCGCGCCGGCGTGCGACCAGGCGGCGGCGTGCAAAGAGAAGCCCGAGTGTAAAAAGCAGGGACAGTGCAGCGCGGATGAGCGCGGGCTCTGCCACGTGGGCTCGAACGACGATTGCAAGGCCTCGGAGCTCTGCCAGAAGGAAGGCAAGTGCAAGCAACAGCAGGCGGCTTGCCAGGCGCTCGGCGACGACGACTGCGCGAGCTCGGAGGTCTGCAAGCAGCAGAAGCGCTGTAACGCCTATCAGGGCAGCTGCGTGAACCTGTCGACCGCGCTCCACGCCGAGTGTGCAGAAAAGTGCACGAGCGAGGGGCTGTGCGCGAAGAAGGGCGAGGCCTGCGTGGCGCTCTCGCGTCAGCACTGCGCCGGAACCAGCGACGAGAAGCCCGAGAAGGACAGCCCGTGCGCGCGGCTCGGGCTGTGCGTGGCCGAGGGCGGGCGCTGCGTCGCCGGCTCGAGCGCGGACTGCCAGAAATCGGCCGCGTGCAAGGAACGCGCGGAGTGCTCGGCCGAGGGCGGCCGTTGCGTGGCGAGCGCCGAAGCCTGCAAGCAATCGAGCGCCTGCGCGAACGACGGGCGTTGCAGCGTGGTCGACGGCAAATGCGCCGCGCTCGGCAACACGGACTGCCGAAAGAGCGCGCGCTGCAAGCTGGAAGGCAACTGCACGGCCAAGGACGGCGCGTGCATCGCGGCGAGCAGCGCGGACTGCCAGGCGTCCTCGGTCTGCCAGAAGGTAAAGCGCTGTCTGGCCAAGGACGGCGCGTGCGTCAGCAGCGGCGGCGGCAAGGGCGGCCCCGGAAGCTCCGGCCCGCCCGACAAGGCGCGCTCGACTTCGATGGAGGGGCTCGCGCTGTGAAGCTGTTCAAGGCCCACGGGCTCGGCAACGACTACCTCGTGCTCGAGGAAGGCCCTCGGATGACCCCGGGGCTCGTGCGCGCGATCTGCGAGCGCGAACGCGGCGTAGGCGGCGACGGCGTGCTCGAGCCGTTCGATGCTGGAAATCAGGCGGATTACGGCGTGCGGATCTGGAACCCGGACGGTTCGGTGGCCGAGAAGTCGGGCAACGGGCTCAGGATCTTCGCGCACTGGTTGGTGGCGGTGCGAGGTGCGCCGCGCTCGTTTTCGGTGTGGACGGGCGCGTGCCGCGTCGAGTGCGAAGTCGGCGCGGAGACGATCGGAGTCGACATGGGCACCGCAAGCTTCGAGCCTTCGGACGTGCCCGTGGATGCACCCGAGCCGTTGATCGACGGTGAGCTCGCGCTCGCGAGCGGCGTGGAGCGGGTGACGGCGGTCGGGCTCGGCAACCCGCATTGCGTGCTGTTTCGGAGCGAGCCGCTCGAGCGCGTGCCGTTTCGGGTCTGGGGTCCGGAGATCGAGCGCCATCCGCGCTTTCCGCACCGCACCAACGTGCAGTTTGCGCGCGTGCTCGATCGCCGCCGTGTCGAGATCCTGATCTGGGAGCGCGGCGCGGGCGAAACCATGGCGTCGGGCTCGTCGTCGTGCGCGGTGGCTGCCGCGGGCGTGCGCACCGGGCGGCTCGATCCGGGCCGGATCGAGGTGCTGATGCCGGGCGGTACGCTCTACGTCACCGTTGCAGACCGGGGCATCCGACTGGAAGGGCCCGTCGAAGCGATCGGCCGGGTGGAGCTCGATCCGGCGTGGCTCGGCGCGCGGCTCACGGCGTGATCCAGGCCCCCCGGAAGCGCTTCAGGTTGGGGTCTTTCAGCTTCTTGCACTCGGTGTCGCCGACCAGAACCGTGCCGTCGTCGCTGAGGACCAGGATCGCGTCGCGGCTCTCTGGGGTGAAGAACCCCTCGGGGTTGAAGTTCGGGAAATGCACGTCGATCGCCTTGAGATCTGCCTTGCCGTCCCAGGCGTAGAGGCGCGAGCGCGCGCCGTCGGAGTAGTGACCGGCGGCGATCAGGTAGCGGCCGCGCCAGGACGACAACGAGCGGACGCCCAGGCCGCCGAGGTCGAGCCGCAGCGGATCCCCGAGCTCGGCGCGCTGGCCCTCGATCACCTGCTCGGGGTTCAACAGCGTGAACAGCAGCGCGCGGCCCCCCGGGACCGGGTTGCGAAAGCCGATGAACACGCCGCCCTCGACGCGCGCGGTCATGCCCTCGATATTGAGGCCTCCCTCTTCCTTCGGCGCTTGTTCGGCGGCGCGCTCGAGCCCGAACTCGGCGAAGCGCGCGTCCGCGAACAAGTCGGGTAGCAGCCGTTCGTAAGCAGTGCCGTAAACGGACAGGAGCAGGTCGGAGCTCCCGTCGGGCAGCGTGGTGGCGAACAAGCGCTGGCGCTCCGGCTTCTCCTTCCCCTTGCTGTTGCGGCCGTGGGAGGTGATCCAGAACGCGAGATCCCCGATGCGCGTGGCGGCTTCGATGTCGGTCTCGGGCCATTTCAGCGGCTTCGGCTTCTTCTTCGGCTTGTGCTTCTTGACCGGGAGCGACAGCCGCGCGGAGACGTCCGCGGCCCCGAGCGGCGCGCCGCCGCGCTCGGCGTCGTAAACGCGGAGCACGTTGTCTTCGTCGTCTGCCACCGCAAACAGGTTGTCGTCGAGCGCCACGGCCGCCGAGGCGTCGCACATCCCCGTGAAGGTGAGCTCGCCCTTGGCGCCCACCACGTTCGGGGCTGCTGCCGGTGTGCCGGGCGAGGTGCTGAGCTCGGTTCGGGTGACCGGAAGGGCTCTGGGCTCGGGCTGGGCGCCTTGAGGGCGCGCGTTCGGCGCCGACTTGGAACAAGCCGCGAGCAGTGTCACGAGCAGGATCGAGCGGGCCGACATCGAGTCGCAGCGTAGCCCAGCAGGCGCGGGTTAGCGACGGCCATACGGCGCGGCAGTTTAGGTTCCGTTTAGTAGTGTTAGGCTGGCCGCGATGCGGATCCCCGTCGCGTTGCTCGTGAGTGCGGCGTTCTTGCTCGGCTGCGAAAACCGCGAGCGCCACCAGGCGCTGGCCAAGGACGTGAAGAAAACCGCCGCTCGCCTGTGCCAGAACCCGAGCTCGAACAAGGAAGGCGGCGGCTGCAACGCGGACTGCCGCGTAATGGTGCGGGCCAAGGCGGCTCGGCAATCCATCCTGGCCGCGAAGGAGCTCGCGCGATTGCCGAAGATCGAAGATCCCGAGACCGAAACCTTGCTGGTCGGCTTGCGCGGCGCGGCTCGAGACGTCCTCGAAAAGCTCGAGAGCGCGTGCCCCGTGCCGATCGTGCCCGACGAGCCGCTCACCGACGCGATCCGCGCCTGCGCTCGGGCGGCGGGCGCCGCGGAGGCGGGGATGGCGAAACAGCGACGGCTGTTCGAGGCGTTTGCTGACGACGTCGAGGACCGCGTCGGGGTCCAGATCAAAGTCGCGAGCGAGGACTGCCGGAACTGACGCGGGCGATCGCCTGGATCCGCGCGCTGAAGCCGCCGAGGTCGACGTCGGGGCCCGGCCTGACCAGCAAGCCGTGCTGTTCGGCGACGCGGGCCGTGAGCTCGGGCAGCGGCGAGAGCCAGACCAGGCGCCCTCCGGGCACCAGTACCC
>JALYWZ010000885.1 GCA_030852505.1 Myxococcota bacterium
GCCCTTTGCGGCGATGGCGCGCCACGGCAGCTGGTCGAAGGCGGCGGTCACGCGCGCTCGGCTCGGCTTCGACGCCGACCGAGACGGCTTTTCTCCCTGGTTTTCCGGGGGAGACTGCGACGACAGCAACGCCGCGATCCACCCGGGCGCTCCGGAAATCCCGCGCGACGGTCTCGACAACGATTGCTCCGGGGCCGACGCGAGAGAAGCGCCGCACCCGCCTGCTCCCGGGCGTCCCGTGGTGCTTCCTGCGTCGATCCCCGAGCCGCTCGATCTCGTGCTGGTGACGATCGAGACGCTGCGCCCCGATCATCTGTCGTTGCTTGGCTACGAGCGCCCGACCACGCCCGAGCTCTCGGCGCTCGCCGCGGACAGCGTGGTGTTCGAGCGGACCTACGCCGCAGCGCCGGGCACGCGGCTGTCCCTCGCGGCATTGCTCTCGGGTCGCACGCCTTCGGCGCTGCGCTGGCTCCGCCAAGAACCTGCGCGCGCGATGCGCCGGCTCGCCCCGGAAAATCCCTGGCTGCCCGCCACGCTCCAGCAACACGGATACACGACGCTGGCCGTACACACGCGCTTCCGCGCGTTCACCGAGGTGGAGAACGCCGGCTTCGACCGCGGCTTCGACGTCTACGACACGAGCACCCCGCTCGACTTCGTCGGGGGATCCATGCGCGGCTTCCCGGGGCAACGCCAGGTCGACCGAGCGCTCGAGCTGCTCGACCACGCCGCCCGCCGACCGCTCTTCCTCTGGCTGCACCTGGTCGAGCCGCACTATTCGTACGAACAGAGCCCTCACGTGCCGAGCTTCGGCACCGACGACGTCGCGCTCTACGACGCCGAGATCGCCGAGGCCGATCGCCAGCTGGGCCGGCTCGTGTCGGGTCTCCGCAAACGCCAACGTCTGGAGCGCACGCTCCTGGTCGTCACCGGCGACCACGGAGAAGAGTTCGGCGAGCACGGACAGCGCTTCCACGCCACGAACTTGTACGAGCCGCAGGTGCGTACCCTCGCTCTGTTGCGCGTGCCCGGGCTGCCCGCTCGGCGCGTGCGCGAACCGATCGTCCTCACCGATCTGGCCCCGACCATCGAGCGCTTGCTGCGGGTGCCGGAGCTCGACGCTCGGCCGAGCGAGGGTCGCAACCTGCTCGGGTTGTTGCTCGGGGGCGAGCGCCCGAAGCCGCGCTTCTTCCTGGAAAATCTGCGCGTCGAGAGCGGCGCGCAGCGCGCGACCGCGCTCGTCGAATGGCCGTTCAAGCTCATCTACGAGGAGGAAGCCGGAACGCTCGAGCTCTACGACGTGGAGCGTGATCCGCTCGAGCAGAACAACCTGTACGCCGCGTCCCCGGCCACCAGCGGTAAGTTGTTGGAGCACCTGCACGCACGTCTGGAAAGTGCTGCGTTTCCCGATACAGCCCCCGCTTCCCGACCGAATGACCGGCAGGAAATGCCGTGAAACTTGCCAAATTCTGGTCCGGGCCAGGACAATGCGCCTTCGAACCTGGAGAGGCGAGATGACGAAGCTTGGAAGTCTGGTGTTGTTCGGTACGCTGCTCGTTCCGCAAACGGTGTTCGCGCAGGATCGGTTCGGGAGCGCCGGTCAGTTCGCGATCAGCGCGGACCGCCTCACGGGCATCTCTCACACCACGATCAAGAGTGAGCTCGGCGCGGTGGAGCAGACGGACAGCCTGACCACGATCACGCTCTTTACCAACACGCTCGGAGACCGCACGTCGGCGTACTCGGCGCCACGTCTCGGCGGTGACTACTTTGTGATCGACGGGCTCTCGCTCGGCGCCGCGATTGGTATCGTTCACAACACGAGCTCGCGCGAAATGGCGCAAGGCAACAACAGCATCGAAACGGACGGTCCGAGCCGCACTGGCTTTCTGTTCTATCCGCGGATCGGCTATGCCCTGATGTTCCAGGACAACTTCGGGTTCTGGCCGCGCGGCGGCCTCACCTACGCGAGCGCCAGCAGCACGACCGAAGGAGACGACGGCGACGAAGACAGCACCCAGAGCGAGAGCGCCCTGGCCTTCTCGCTCGAAGCGCTGTTCGTTTTCAGTCCGTTTCCGCACGTCGCGTTCACCGGCGGTCCCACCCTGGATCTCGGTCTGAGCGGCACTTACGAGACGGAAAACCCGCCGGTGGGAGACGACCAAGAGTACGACGTCAAGGCCACCGACATCGGCCTGCAGCTCGGCGTCAGCGTGTTCTTCTGAGCGGACGCGCCGCGCGCTCGGCGAGCAGCGCCTCGAAATCCGCAAGGCTTGCGAGCGCCGTCGATTTCCGCGCTGTTCGCTGGGCGATGGCTCCGGCGAGCGGGCCACCCAACACGAGCTCGACCTGCTTGGGTAGCTCCGCGAGCAGCTGATCGATTTCTTCGACGGCTCGCTCGACCTCGAGCGCCAGCACCGACAGGGCGACCAGGCCGGCGCCGGAGCTCCGCGCCGCGAGCGCGATCTGCGCCGCCGGCAGATCGGGCCCCAGGTACAACACGCCGAAGCCGCGCAGCTTGGCCGTGGCCGCGGCCAGCATCGCGCCGAGCTCGTGGAGCTCACCCGCGGGAGTGGACACGACGATCAGCTCGGCGCCGGGATCCGGCGGCAGCTTGCGCAGCAGCTGGCTCGCGTGATCGCGCACCAGAGCCGAGGCCACGTGCTCGCTCGCCGAGCACAGCCCGCCCTCCGCCCACTCGTCCCCGATGCCGGTGAGCAGCGGCGCGAGCACGTCGAGCACCAGCGTCCGCGCCGAGAACAAC
>JALYWZ010000221.1 GCA_030852505.1 Myxococcota bacterium
GGCCGGTCGCGGTTCATCGCCGGTCTCGGCTCCGCTCGCGGTTTCCGGTGCGGCCCGCCGGGCGCCCGCCGCCGAAGCTGCCCGCCCTACGGCCCGCGTGCTCCGGTGGGATCAAGCAGGACGGCTTGAGCCCGATCAGATCGCGTCGCCCCGCGTCGATCAAGGCCTCGCGCGCCAGCGGCCACTGCGCCTCGTCCCACCACAGGATCAGCGCCTTCATCCGCCGCTTGTCGCGGAGCTCCCGCGCCACCGGCACCGGCTCCATCGTCAGCGGGTCGAATCCCGTGTGATACATGGTGGTCGCGACGGCCATCGGCGTCGGAATGAAGTCCTGCACCTGCCGCGGCCGCATGCCGTTCCGCTTCAGGTACTGCGCGAGCTCGATGGTGTCCTTCATCGTCGAGCCCGGGTGCCCGGTGATGAAGTAAGGCACGAGGTACTGCTCGCGGCCGAGCTCGTCGCTGGCCTTGCAGAACGCCGTCGCGAACCGCTCGTAGCTCTGGATCCCCGGCTTTTTCATGCGCTTCAGCACCTCGGGGTTGTTGTGCTCGGGCGCTACCGAGAGCTGCCCGCCCGTGTGGTGCTCGGCGAGCTCGCGGATGAACTCGGGGCTGCGCTCGGCGAGGTCGTAGCGCACGCCGGAGGCGATGAAGGTCTTCTTGATGCCCTTCTCTTCGCGCACGCGGCGCAACAGATCGATCAGCGGCTCGTGATCGGTCACGAGATTTTCACAGACGCCGGGGTGCACGCACGAGAGCCGGCGGCAGGCGCGCTCGATCTTCTCGTCCTTGCAGCGCATCTTGTACATGTTGGCGGTGGGTCCGCCGACGTCGGTGATCGTGCCGGAGAAGCCCTCCATCCGCGACAGCTGGCGCACCTCGCGCAGCACGCTGTCCGCCGAGCGGCTCTGGATCACGCGGCCTTCGTGCTCGGTGATGCTGCAGAACGTGCAGCCGCCGAAGCAGCCGCGCATCGTCACGATCGAGTGCTTCACCGTCTCGAACGCCGGGATGCGCTCTTCGCCGTAAGACGGGTGCGGCGCGCGCACGAACGGCAGATCGTAGAGCCCGTCCATGTCGGCCTCTGCCAGCGGCAGCGCGGGCGAGTTGAAGAACACCGCCTGGTCGCCGTGTCGCTGCAGCATCGGCCGCCCGTTGTGCGGGTTGGTCTCGAGCTGAAAGAGCCGCGACATGTCGGCGAACTTGCGGCGATCCGCGAGCACGTCGTCGTAGGCCGGCAGCGGCAACAGCTTGCGATCGGTGACGAAGCGCGAGGCATCGTCGAGCAACGGCTGCCACTCCTCCGGGCGGTTCTTGACGTGAGCCGTACCGCGGATGTCCCACAGGCCCTTCAGCGGCTCGCCCGCGTCGAGGCGCTTGGCGATCTCCCAGGCTGCTCGCTCGCCCATCCCGAACACCAAGAGGTCCGCCTTGGAATCGAGCAGGATCGAGCGCCGCACCGAGTCCGACCAGTAGTCGTAGTGCGCAATCCTCCGGAGTGATGCCTCGATCCCGCCGAGCACGATCGGCAGCCCCGGGAACGCCTGGCGGCACAAGTTCGAGTAGACGATGCTGGCGCGGTTCGGCCGGCAGTTGGTGCGGCCGCCCGGCGAGTACTGGTCGGCCGAGCGCACCTTCTTCTGCGCCGTCAGCTTGTTCAGCATCGAGTCGAGGTTGCCCGCGCTCACGCCGACGAACAGCCGCGGCCGTCCCATGCGCGACACGTCCTCCGGTGTCTGCCAGTTGGGCTGCGCGATCACTCCGACGCGGTAGCCGCGCCCCTCGAGGAAGCGCGCGATCAACACCGGGCCGAACGCCGGATGATCGACGTAGGCGTCACCCGTGACAATCAGTACGTCGAGCTCGTCCCAGCCTCGCGCGCGCATCTCTTCGCGCGTGGTCGGCAAGAACGCTCGCGTTGCCGACGCTGGGCGGGCGCCCGGCCTGCGGAGCGGGACCAAGGTCATCGTGCGGCGAAGGCCTAGCCCGAGCCCGGCATCCGGGCCAGAGCCGCGCTCGAATCGTCAGGCGGACTTTTGCTCGAGCAGCGCCATCAGCGCGTCGAAGCTCGCCCGATCCAACGCCAAAAACCGCACTCCGACCGAGCGCTCCGAGATCCGCACGACCTCCGCCGAAAAATCGATCCATCCGCGGTCCGGCAGGCGGAAGCGCAGCACGAACCGCTGACCCACGGGGCAGTCGAGCTCTGCCCGCAACGCCGCGCCGCCGAGTGACACGCTGAGCAAGCCGGCGGGGATGGCGTCGTTGCCCATCAAGATCTCGGCCGGGACCACGACCTTCACGCGCCGGTGGCTTCTCCGCTCGCTCGAGGCAGGCAAGCTCTCCGGTGCGTCACTCGGCACGCTGTCGCTCTTGGCCATGGGGTATTCCCTTCAATGTCTCACGAAGGGCACCCGCTTAGTACCCACTCGGCGAAACATCGGCTCAATAACGCGACGCGCCAAGCGGCGCGCGTCGGGCAATCCTGGCTATTCGAGAGCGTCGAACACGTCGCGCAGCCGCACCAAATCGGCTTCGGCCACGTAGCCCCCCAGGCCGAGCCGCAGCGAAATCGTGGTTTCGTCGCCCCACGGCCACCACAGGCCGAAAGCGAACAGCCGGCCGCCCATGTCCGTACTGTAGAGACGCTGATCGACGCGCAGCCCGCCGGTCGTCTCGGCAACCTGACGAACCTGCGAGGGGGCTCCGCTCACGGTCTTGGTCGTGTACTCGCGCGGCAGGTAGCGCAGCACGACCGCACGCGCCTCGGCATCCTGTTCGGTGCTGAACGACGACGCCAGGCAATTGAAGCGGTTGTCCCAGCTCCAGCCGCCCTTGATCCAGTTCGATTTGAGTTGGCCGAGGGTTTCGAACAGGGCTGCCGAAGACCCAGGACGAAGCTCCATGGGGTGAACCATACATCGCCCACCGGGCCCCTTGCACGACTTCCGGTCCGATTTGCAGAGAGCGGGCTCGGTGGCGGGGTCGGGGACCGCCCCGTACACTCCGGGCCGCATGTTCATCGCTGTCGACGACGTCCGCATCGCGAGCCTCCGGCCGCTGATCCCCCCCGCCATCCTGATGGAGGAGCTGCCCCTCGGCGAGGCCGAGACAGCCGGCGTGGCGGCCGCCCGGGCCGCGGTGGGCGCCATCGTGGAGGGCACCGACGACCGCCTGCTCGTGATCGTCGGGCCGTGCTCGATCCACGACCCCGCGGCCGCGCTCGACTACGCGGGTCGCCTAGAGCCGCTCGCGCGTTCGCTCGAGAAGAACCTGTGCGTCGTGATGCGCACCTACTTCGAAAAACCACGCACCACCGTCGGTTGGAAGGGCCTCATCAACGATCCGGACCTCGACGGCCAGTTCGCGATCAACCGCGGGCTGCGCGTGGCGCGCAAGTTCTTGCGCGACGTGGTCAAGCTCGGCGTGCCCACGGCCACCGAGTTCCTGGATCCGATCACGCCACAGTTCGTTGCCGATATCGTCGCCTGGGGCGCGATCGGGGCGCGCACGACCGAGAGCCAGGTGCACCGCGAGCTCGCGAGCGGCCTGTCGATGCCAGTCGGGTTCAAGAATGGCACGGGTGGCAGCGTGCAGATCGCCGTCGATGCCGTACGCTCCTCGGCCTCGCCTCACCACTTCCTGTCGGTCACCAAGCAAGGCCTGGCGGCGATCGTCGCCACCCGCGGCAACCCGCACTGCCACGTGATCCTGCGCGGCGGCACCAACGGCCCGAACTACAAGGCCGAAGCCGTGGGCGTCGCCGCAGCCGCGCTCCAGAAAGCCGGGCTACGGCCGAGCCTGATGGTCGACTGCAGCCACGCCAACAGCGAGAAAGATCCGTCGCGCCAGCCCGCAGTCGCGCGGGATCTCGGTGAACAGATCGCCAGCGGCAGCCGCGCCGTGTTCGGGATCATGATCGAGAGCTTCCTCGTGGCGGGGCGTCAGGACGTGAAGCCCGGCTGCGAGCTCACCTACGGCCAGAGCATCACCGACGGCTGCATCGGCTGGGACGAGACGCGACAGAGCCTCGAGCACCTCGCCGAGTGCGTCGAGCGCGGGCGCGCGCGTCGCTAAACAACCGGCATCGCTCTTCGCTGCTCAAAAGCGCTGGCCCGGCGGCGCGTTCAAGAGCTTGCCGCCGCCGGTCACGGGCGTATTCGGGATCGGCGCGATGAAGTCGAGGTACTTCTGCTTGATCGTGGCGAAGAGCTCCGGCTGTTCCTTCGACAGATCCTGCTTCTCTTCCAGGTCCGTCGTCACGTCGAACAGCTCGTAAGACACGTTGTCGCCGAACGCGATCAGCTTGTACTTGCCGTCGATGAAGGCACGCTTGCGATCCATCAGATCCGCGCGCGGCAGATCCACGAGCACGGGCCGCGCCTCCGCCGGGGCGCCGAACAGCTCGGGCACCAGGCTCTTGCCGCGGAGCCCCGTGGCGTCGCGGATCCCCGTGAGCTCGGCGATGGTCGGCACCAGATCGATGTGCCCGCGCGGCTCTTCGATGCGCCGCGGCGCCGCCCCCGGCACCCGCACGAACAGCGGCACGCGCACCAGGCTCTCCCACACGTCGTAAGCGTGACGGTAGCGCCCGCGCTCGCCGAACCCCTCGCCGTGATCGGCCGTGATGAAGATCGCGGTGTCCTTGCCGAACGGCTGCGCGTCGACCCAGTCGATCAGATCCCCCACCCACTTATCCGTGAAGTGCACTTCGTTGTCGTAGAGGTCGCGGCGCTTGTTGCCGAAGTCCGGCGAGTCCGGGTGCTTGTTGTACGTGTAGTGGGGATCCAGAAAATGGAAATAAGCGAAGAAGCGCTGCCCGTCGTCCTGCTTCACGTTCTCCGGCTTCGACAGCATCTCCTTCGCGAGCTTGTTCAAGCGCTCGCTCGTGATGTCCTTCACGCCCGTCGTGTCGAGGAAGGTGCCGGGCAACAGCCGGTAGTCGTTCCAGCCCTGATTCATGCCGAATTGCGGCAGGAAATAGCCGTGCCCCTGCCCCGTCAGCGTCTTGTAGCCGAGCTTTTGCAGGCGCTCCGTCACGAGCTCGTTGTCCTCGCCCCACTTGGTGAAGAACAGCGCGTCGCGTGACAGCTCGCCCGGGTATTTCCCCACCAGCGCCGGCAGCACGCTCTTCGCCGTGTAGCTCGAGAGCGAATACGCGCGCGGATAAAGCACCCACTCCTTCGCGAACTGGCTGAGCCGCGGCGCGATCTCCCGAGGGTAGCCGGTCCAGGGCATGTCCGCGCGCAGGCTGTCGATCATGATCAGCAGCACGTTGAGGCGGAGCTCCGCCGGCGCTTTCGCGGACGGGCTCGGAGCCGCCGAGCTCGCGACGCTCCCCGGCGCCTGGGCAACGCTCGCCGACGGCGCAATCGCGATTGCTTGCGCGTCCGAAGCTTCGACCTGGGGCGCCTCCTTCCGGCACCCGAACCCGACACCCAGCAGGGCAATCACAGCCGCGAAACCGAACTGACGAAGGGGCAACACGATCGGCCGTCTAGCATCGCCCCGCCCCAGGGCAAAACGCGCTCTCTTTCGGGCACGCCGATTGCTTCGAAAAGCGGCAGGAGCATCGACCCATGCAGGAAATCCGACATCGAATCGAAGAGCGCCACGACCGCGTGCGCGAGCACTCACCTCCCCACGTCAATCGCCGCATCGACCTGACCGCGCAGGCCAGCGCCGATCTCACGATCCGACAGGGCAGAAACCAGATCATTCGGCGCCTCGTCGAGCTCGATCACGAGTGGGACGTCGATCGCGCGCTGATGGCGAACTTCGCCATCGCCGGCGGGGCTGCGCTCACGGTCGGCTTACACCGCTACACCCACCCGCCGGTATTCGGGCCGCGTCCCAAAGGTCTCCTGTACCTCGTCGGGGCGCAAATGGCGTTCCTGATGCTGCACGCCACGGTCGGCTGGTGCCCTCCCGTCTCGCTCTTCCGTCGCCTGGGCTATCGCACCAAGGCAGAGATCGACACCGAGCGCGATTTGCTCGAGCGCGCGCTCGATGATGCCGCTCGCACCAACTCGCGCGATCACGCCGAACCTGTGCCAAACGCCTCCTGAAGGTGTGCCACTCGCTCCGTCAAGGCAGCCGAAATCCCTGAAAATCGAGCATGACGGCGCGGCACGGGGCTTGCTCGTGCTGGCGCATGCGTTGGTTGTATCGCACAGGCGGGCTGCTTCCGGTGTGCTTGGCGGTGCTCGTTCCGCTGCGCTACGCCGGCTCGTTGCTCGTGTTCGAGACCTCGGAGGCTCAAAGCTGCACCGCAGGGCTCAGCGGGACGGGCGGACACGTCCCCACGGACGGAGTCACCCTCGTCGAGTACATGGGGGACCGCGTCACCGTCGGCCCCGACGCGTTCTTTTCATTTCGGACGCGGGCTCGAAGCTCCGCGGTCGAATCACCGCTCGACAGCGTGTCGATTCAAGTCACGAACCAAGCGGGCGAGCTCGTGCTGGGTACGCTGCGCGTCCTCGACGACCAGCGCTACGACCAGCTTCAATTGGCCGACCTATTGCTCGGCTGGGAAGCCTCCGAGCCACAAGCCCGCGGCGAACTTACCGCGAAGGTCGTGCTGAAGACCTCTTTCAGCAGCGAAACCTGGTCGGGCACGCTGCTCGTGACCGACGAAGACGCCGTGTTGCCGGAGCCCGCCTTCGAGCTCCGCGACTGGACGTACGGGCGCCGCGACGCAGGAGAGCAGCTCTCGTGCGGCATGCCGAACCCCTGCGGGATCCCCTACCCCTTTGGCAGCCAGCTCAGCGACTTTGCCGAGGTGACCCTCGCCTCCCTCACGCCCGCGCCGTCCGTCGCAGTGGCCTGGAAGTACACGCTCGAGCCCACCGCAGGGGCCGCCGCAGACTGGCGACCTGAGCGCTTCTTCGTCCAAGGCCCGTCGTCCGAGCCGCTCGAAAAGCTCTTGTCCTCGTCCACCGAGCTGCAGGGTGAGACTTGCCTGCAAATTCAGGCGCGAGACCTGCGCACCGACCTCGAGTACTCCACCGAGCTCTGCGGAGCGCCCTCCGCCCCACCCGTGCTCGACGACAGAATCAGCAACTGCCATTTCGAGGATCTGCCAGCCGGCGCTGAGTATCAGGAGCGCTGGTGCCGCGCGCATCCGGACACCACCCAGGCCGAATGCCAATCGATCCTGACACCGGGTGCAGGACGTCCGCCCTCCGGGGCAGCCGGCAGTGCAAGCACCGCCGGTTCCGCAAACAGCCCCGCAGCAAGCAGCCCTGGCGGCAACGGCAACACGCCCGCCGAGCCCGCATCGGAGAACCGAACCTCGCAAGCCTGCGCGCTCACC
>JALYWZ010000886.1 GCA_030852505.1 Myxococcota bacterium
CGCCTGCGGTGTCCCGAGCGCGCCGAGCCGCGAGATCGCGCGTTCGTGCGTTCTGGGATCCGTGCCGCGCAGCTCCCGCTCGGCGAGCGCGATGCCGGTGCGATCGAGCAGTGATTCCGCGACGGGCGCGGTCAGCGGCGGCGCGCCCTGGGCGCTGCCCGCGATCGACGTCGCGAGCAACCACCACCACGCCGCACGAACCGACACTACAAACTCTTCTCGGAAGCGGGCGAGGTCTGCGCGCCGGCCCGGAGAACCAGGAAACCGACCCCGTGTTGGGCGGCGCCCGGGACCTTCTTCACGGCGCTCCAGCCGATCGTCTCGGCTGCGTCGTCGCGCAACGACAGCCGCCGAAGCAGCTCGACGAGCGCGAACGAGCGGCTCAACCCGAGCTGCTCGGCGTCGCGCCCGGCGCCCGCTGGCTTCACCCCGACCAGCACGACCATGCCCGGGTTTTGCGCGAGGATCGACGCCACCGCCCGCACCGTGCCGAGCGAGCGGGTCTCGATCTCGGTGCCCTTGAATTCGATCGGATGCGCGAGCGCGAGCCTCGTGGCCTCGCCCTTCGCGACCAAGGTCGCGAGCGGCTTCGGCTCCGGGTTGCCGGCGTCCGGGCAGCCGTCTCCGTCATTCACGCCGTCGAAGTCCTCGGATTGCTTCGGGCAGGCGTCGGCGTCACCCCAGAACGTGTCGAAATCGGGATCCGGGTTGGGGCAGCCGTTCAGGCTGGGATCGGTTCGCTCGGGGCCGGCTTGCGTCGGGCACGCATCGACTTCTTCCGGCACGCCGTCGCCGTCGTCGTCGTGCTCGGGGCAGCCGTCCGAGTCCTCGACGCCGTCGCGGTCCTCGGGTTCGGTGGGGCACTTGTCGACCGGGTCGGGGATGCCGTCGATGTCGCGGTCCTTGAAGGGGCAGCCGGGCGCGCCGCCACCGCCCGACGCGGGCCCCGGTTCGTTCGGGCATTGGTCGGCGCCGTCCGGGATGCCGTCGTGGTCGTTGTCCGGATCCGGGCAGCCGTCGTCGTCCTGGTACTCGTCCAGGTCTTCCTTCTGCCGCGGGCACTTGTCGGACTCGTCGGGCACACCGTCGTCGTCGTCGTCGAAATCGGGGCAGCCGTCGCCGTCCTGGAAGCCGTCGCGGTCCTCGGCGAGCTCGGCGCACTCGTCCTCGTCGTCGACCACGCCGTCCTCGTCGACGTCGGGAAAGCGCGGCGCGAAGCCGATCCCGGCCGTGACGCGCGCGAGCGGCGCGCCGATCGCGTCCGAGACGGCCACTTCACCCCCAAGGTTGAAGGCGAAGGCGCCGAAGCCGTAGCGCGCCGAGAGCCCCAGAAACGCCGGAGAGGCGCGCCTGGCGCCGAACGACGGGGTCATCGCCACGGCGCCGTGCGACTCGATCCCGAAGCGCAGCCGCCCGCTCGGATCGATGCCGAACGCCTGCGGTCGCACGATGATGCCGGCCGCCCAGGGCAGATCGTGCCCGAACTCGGTGCCCGCGTACTCCTGCTTCGAGCCGCGGATGCGCGCCCCCGCCGCAGCCCGCAGCTCGAGCACCACCCGGCGCAGCTCGCCGAGCAGCTTCAGCTCGCCGCGTGGCGAGGCCTCCGAGGCGAACGACGAGCTATCGCCCGTGGGCATCGAGACGCGCCCGACCGCTGCCAGGCCGAAGCCGCCCAGCGCTCCGCTCGGGAGCAGCGTGGCCTTGGCGACGCCGGCGACGTCTCCGAGGGACGTGGTCGTCACCGGCTCCGAACCCGGCAAGAAGCGGCTCACGTCCGCCCCCGACTGGTACAGGATCGCCGGCACCACCACGCCCAGCGCCAGCCGATCCGAAAGGCCCAGGTTGGCCACGAAGTCCGCGGAGAACTGGTGCTGCAGCGGGACGCCGAGCGTTCCGCGGATGCGGTCGTCGAGCTCGATCGAGCGGTAGGCATAGGAGCCCCAGAGCCCGACGTTCCACTCGAGGTGTCCCGGCGTCGCCGTCGGTTCGAGCGCAGGGCTCGCCTCCGGATCGGGCGAGACCTCGAACGGACGCAAGTCGAGCGATACGGGCTCCGCCGCGAGTGAAGCGGGGAAGGCCAGCAGACCGAGCCAGAAAGCCGAAGCGCGGCGGAGGGACCGAGCACTACCCCGAACCATCGCGGCCGAGCCTAGCCGCTCGCAGGCCCGCGCGGCCACCGTTTCCGTTGATTGCCGCTTTCTTGACCTCGGCGCCCGTTTCACGCCTTTTAGCGAGAGCACCTGGCCCCCGTCGCTCTCGTCTTGCACGAACGGCGACGACGGCGTAGGGCCCCCGACTCATGGACGCCATCCTGATCCGCGGAAACCGACCCCTCCAGGGTCAGATCCGCGTGAGCGGCGCGAAAAATGCCGCCCTCCCGATCCTGTGCGCGACGCTGCTGTCCGACGGCGCCAGCATCCTGCGCAACGTTCCCAACCTGAAGGATATCGAGACCACCTCGGCCCTGCTGCGGTTCCTCGGCCGGGACGTGACCCTCGACCTGCCCGAGGTCCGGGTACAACCCGCGACGCGCGAGGCGAACCCCGAGGCGCCCTACGACCTGGTGCGGCAGATGCGCGCCAGCGTGCTGGTCCTCGGTCCGTTGCTCGCGCGCTACGGTCGTGCGCGCGTCTCCTTGCCCGGCGGCTGCGCGATCGGCGCCCGCCCGGTCGACCAACACCTGATGGGTCTCGAGGCGCTCGGCGCCAAGATCCAGGTCGAGCACGGCTACATCCAGGCCGAAGCTCCGCGGCTGCGC
>JALYWZ010000887.1 GCA_030852505.1 Myxococcota bacterium
CCGCAGCGCAGCGAAGCAGGCGAGCAGCGTGAGCAGCGCGCCGAGCCAGAGCCCGAGCACCGACACCAGCCCGGCCTGCACCGGGGAGAGCAGCGCATCGGCCTTGCGAGTCAGGGCGTGACCCACGGCGAGCAACGCCGAAAGCAGCCCGAGGCCGATCGCGATGTCCCGCGCTCCGAGCGCCAGCACCGAGCGCGTGGCCCGCTCCAGCGCCCGCGCCACGCGCTCGAAACGCGACAAGGCCGCGTCGTCGGCGAAGAGCGAACGCCCGACCGCCATCGCAAACGCGAGGCTGGCTGCTTGGATCCCGAGGATCAGCGCGAGTTCTGTCACGGCGTGATCGGCGGGCGCGGCTCTGACGCCCGAGAGTTCGATCGCGAGAAAAACCCGCGCCAAACACGGGTCTCTACTCGCGAGTCGCGCCGCTCACAGGAGTGCGTCCGGCGGAACGGATCCGGTCGTGGCAACCGGGATTCGAAACCGGAACGTGCCCCCAGGAGCAGTAAGCCTTAGAGACGGGAACCCGATACCATGCTCTTCTGAGCAGGGCAAGCGGCGAATTTCGGGTGTTCCGCCGTTTATTGCGGGCGATGGGAGGGCACGCGGGAGCGGCACGGGGAGGGGGCGCGCCCGGTTCGGCGGCTAGCGCGAGCTCGATCCCCTAGCGCGAGCTCCGCGATTGCATGACCATCAGATGGTACTCGCCGAATTCGCTCTGCCCGAGCGTGTAGAGCACCTCGACGAGCAGCCGGTAGGGCGTGCTCGAGTCGGCGATGATGATGCCGGCGGAGCTCTTCGTGTCCTGACCCTTGGCGCGCCTCACGGCGACGTCGGTGCGGCGCGCGGACTGCAGGGCGTTGCCGAGCGGCACGATGTAGGGGTCGAATGGGCCGCCGCGCTTGTACTGCGCGCCGACGCCGGTCTGCGACATCGACTCGCGGCTCGGTAGGGACAGGATCTTGTTGTCGCCGACCAGGATCTGCGTCTTCGACACCGTGACGACGATGCCCTCGTCGTGGGGCTCGCGCTTGGCGATCGACGTGGGCAGGCGCAGATCGTCACTCTGCGGGATTGCTGTCGCGGACTCGCCCAGGCTCTTCAGCAAGAACACCAGGATGATCGTCATGATGTCGAGCATCGCGGTGATGTTCAGGAAGTTGATCTCCGGCTCCGTCGCGTTGCGGCGGATGGCTTTGCGGAGCTCGGCCTTGTACGCGATGATCGAGCCGTGGCGCTTGTCCGTCACTTCGACACCTTGAAGTTGACGTCGGGGAACAAGGGCTTGCCGGCCTTGGTCTGGCGCATCGCGTCGATCACGTTGATGATCACCTGGTACTCCGTGCCCGGGTTGGCCGAGACGTAGAACTGGCGCTCGTCTGCGAACTTCGCGTTCGAGTTCTTGAGCTGCTCCGCGCAGGCGTTGAGGCCGACGTAGTCGTACTGCCCGTCCTTCTTGGCGATCGACAGGCCCGGCCCGACCCCCTGACAGCCGGGCGCGACGTTTCCGCCCGCGGCTTTCAGCGAGAAGCCGTCGTTGACGATGATCACCGTCAGGTTCAGCGCCTCGGATTCCCCGGTGGCGCGCACGCCGCTGCTGCGGCTCGCGGGAGGCGTGGTCTCGATGCTCGACGTGAAGGTGACCGCGACCGTCGCCAGCACGAAGATCAAGATGTTCACGATGATGTCGAGGAACGGGATGATGTTGAGCTCGCCTCCCTCCTCGTCGGGCGACAGCTCGCGCGGCTGGCTGAGCCGGCGGATCTTGCTCCGTTGCGCCGCAGTTAAAGCCATGCGTCAGCCGATCGAAGAGGCGCGGCGGCTTACGAGCGCTGTGAAATGGTCAGCAAGTTGAACGTGCGCTCCATCGTGTTTTCGAGGTCGTGCTGGATGGCCTTGGCGCGCGTGTGCAGCAAAATGTGCGTGATCATGCAGAACACGGCGATGCCGAGGCCGAGCGCCGTGTTGTACATGGCTTCGGCGATGCCGTTCGAGAGCAGGCGCTGCTTGTCGGCCTGGCTGAGGCCCGGATCGGCGATCGCCGAGAAGGTGAGGATCAGACCGCTGACGGTGCCGAGCAGCCCGATCAGGGTCGCGATGTTGGCGAGCGACCAGAGCGCTCCGACGCGCTTCTCTGCCTGAGGCTTGAGCTCGGAGAGCTTCTCGCTGAGCGCGGCGTCGATCTCGTCCGGGCCCTTGTTGGCGTGGGTCAGACCCGAGCGCACGAGCTGGAGGATGGGAAAGTCGCTCGCCTCACACAGCTTGATGGCGCGGTCGATGTTCCCGGCTGCCACGAGCTTCTTGATCTGCGCGAAGAATTCTTTCGAATTTACGCGGTATTGCGTGAACTGAAACCAGAACCGCTCGATCACGATCGTGAGCACGACCGCCGAACAGCACGCATTCAGGACCAGAAAAGTCGGGTTTTGCTTGAATGCTTCGAGGAGCTGGCTGGTGCCGCCGTGACTTTCGGCCGCGAGGAGCAAAAAATGCATCACCCCTACTTCCTTCTTCCTACGGATTTCCCAAGTGCTGGAGAGTGCTCGACCCGTTGCCCAGTAGGCCGCGCTTTCTCTGTTCGGGGCACTATAGCCGCCGCTGAAGTCCCAGCGCAAGCATCGCTTTTCGCAGGGGATTTGCTCGCTCCCCAGCCGCGGGGCGCCGCGAAGCGTCGCCCGCGCTTTCGCTCCCTAGCCGCGGGGCGCCGCGAAGCGTCGCCCGCGCTTTCGCTCCCTAGCCGCGGGGCGCCGCGAAGC
>JALYWZ010000222.1 GCA_030852505.1 Myxococcota bacterium
CGGGCGACCGGCGACGCTCGACGAGTGCAACGAGATCGTGAGCCGCATCACGCAGCTCGAGCTCCAGTCTCGCGGCAGCGCCGGGCAGAGCGCCGAGATGGTGAAAGAAACCGTCGAAGCGCTGAAAAAGACCACGCTCAAGGACTGCGTGGGCCGGCGTATCGACGATCAGGCCATGAGCTGCGTGCGCAACGCCCAGACCACCCAGCAGATCGTCAAGGAATGCTTCTGAGCCCGCGCGTCTGGCTCGCGGCGGCGCTCGGATGCTGCGCGTCGAGCTGCGGCCCGCCCCCCAACGCCATCGAGTGCGGCGCGCTGCTCGATCGCTACGTCACGCTGCTCGTGAAGTCCGATCAACCGAACACAAGCGAGACCGAGCTCGTGCGCCTCCGCGAAGAGGCTCGCAAGAAAGCCGCCCGCGATGCGGCGTTTCGCGAGTGCCCGAGCCACGTCTCGCGCCGCGAATACGACTGCGCGATGTCCTCCGAAAACGTGGACCGCTTCGAGCAGTGTCTGCTCTGGTAGCAGCTCAGCTCAGCTCACGAAGGAGCCGAGCCGGCGGATCGCCTCCGGAATGTTCGGGGTCTCGCGCAGGAAGCCGACGAACGGATCGGTCAGCTCGGCGACGCGCGACGGCACCGTCATGATCGTCAGACGCGACGGCTCGAGCGCACCCGAAAGCTCGTTCCAGAACAGGGGCGTGGACACGCTGGCTCCGGGATAAGCGCGCACCGAGTACGGGGACACGATCGTCCGGGACGGCCCGGTCTGCCCCGTATCCACGTACATCCGTCCCCCGCGCTTGTCGACGCGGCGCTCCATCGTCGCAAATTCGGCGTGGCGAGCGGTCGCAATCCGTCCGATCAGCTCGACCAGGAGCTTGGCCGTATCGAACGAGACCTCGGGCCCGAGCGGCGCGAGCACGTGCAAGCCCCCCTGCCCCGAGGTCTTCACGTACGCGGGTAACCCGAGCTCGGTCAAGATCTCGCGCAGCGTGAGCGAAACCTCGATCGCCCGAGAAAATGGCTGCTCGCCGAGGTCGAGGTCGAAGGTGATGAAATCGCAGAGCTGCCGCGCGTGCGCGCGAAAGCCGAGCACGTGGAGCGGGATGCAGCCGAGGTTGATCACGTACAAGAGCGAATCGACGTCGTCGATCAAGAACACGTTCTTGACCTTGCCCGGCTCGTCCGGATCTTCGAGCGTCATGCGCCGGATCCAGTCGGGCGTGCCGGCGGGTACGTTCCATTGATAGAACATCTTGCCGCCGATCCCGTCGGGGTGGCGCACCAGCACCACCGGCCGCTCCGCGAGGAACGGGAGCAACACCGGCGCGACGCTCTCGTAGTACCGGAGCAAGTCGCCCTTCGTGTAGCCTTCGCGCTCCCAGAAGACTTTGTCGCGGTTCGAGAGCTTGAGCCCCGCGCGCCGTAGCGCGGGCTCCGCCTCGGGCTCCGGCGCCTCCACCAGGCCGAGCTCCTCCTCGTCGCTCGGTGCGGCGGTGCACGACTCGGGCGCGATCTCCGCGCGCAGGCCGCGGAACACGGGGTGGCGCAGGCGTTGATCGTCGCTGAACCCCGCGTAGCTGACGGAGACGACCAGCTCGGGCCGCACCCAGCGCGCTCCTCGCGCTTCCTCGGGCAGCGGCTGCTCGACGGGCGGCTCCGGGACCTCACGCTCGAGCAACAGCTTTTCGAGCCGGCGCATGGTCTGGTCGTCGAGGCCACTCCCGGCGCGGCCGCGGTAAACGAGCGCGTTGCCCCGGTAGGTCGCGATGCACACCGCGCCGATCGCTCCGCGGTTACCCTTGCCCGCGACCCAGCCCACGACCACGAAGTCGTCTTCCCGCTCGCGCTTGATCTTGACCCAGTCCTCGCTGCGCCGCGGTCCGAAGCGGTACTGGGAGCTCTTCTTCTTCGCGACCACGCCCTCGAGCTCTTGCTGCTCGCAGAACGCGAACAGCTCGACTCCGCGCCCCTCGAAGTGGTCGAGCGCCTGGATCAGCCCCTTGCCGCGCACGAGCTCGCGCAAAAGACCCTTGCGCTCGAGCAACGGGAGCTCGGTGAGATCGTGGGCGCCGATCGCCAGCAGGTCGAACACCAGGTACTTCACCGGCGTCTCCGCCACCGCGCGCGCGATGTCGAGCGGCCTTCGCGATTGGATGCGCGAGCCGAGCCGTTGAAAGCGCGGCCGCCCGCGCTCGTCGAAGGCCACGATCTCGCCGTCGAGCACCAGCCGCTCCCCGGGCAAGGTCTCGACGGCGCGCACGATCTCCGGGTAGCTCGCGCTGCAGACCCCGCCGTTCCTGTAGCGCAGCGTGACCGTGCCGCCCTGTTTGTCGGCCACGATGCGCACGCCGTCGAGCTTGAGCTCGTAGATGCGCTCTGACTCGTCGAGCCGTGCTCCTTGCAGCGCCGTCAGCATCGGCTCCTTGCGGGTGACGTCGAGCGCTCGCCGCGCCGCCCCGAGCTCGGCGGCCCTGGCCTCGATCCGCTCGGCGAAGCCGCGCCGATCGCGGAGCTCGTCGACGGTGAGCCCCGAGAGCACGCTCTCCGGCTGCTCGAGCAGGATGTCGCCTTCCTTGCGCGAATTCTCGTCGCGCTTCTTGAGCAGCAGCCACTCGTTCCCCGCCCCGCGCTTGGTGTGCACCAGGCCGAAGCGCCCGCGCAGCTTGTGGCCATGCAGCACGAAGTCGATCTTGCCGTTCTCGGTGCCCTGCTCGGCGCTGTTCTCGAGGTACGTCACGCGTCCGACGTCCCAGGCGATCATCGGTCCGGCGCCGTAATTACCCTCGGGGATGACGTCCTCGAAGTCCACGTACTCGAGCGGGTGCTCCTCGGTGTTGACGGCGAGCCGCCGCTCGTCGGGATCCAGGCTCGGCCCGCGCGGTACCGCGAAGCTCTTGAGCGCCCGCCCCACCTGCAGCCGGACGTCGTAATGACGTCGGGTCGCCGAGTGCAGGTGCACCACGAAGCGCCCCGCCCAGGTCCCACTGCTCGTGCTGAGCTTCCGTTCAGCGCCGAACGGCTCGTTCGTCCGCAGCGGATCGCGTTTCTGGCGATACTTGACGAGATCGTCGGGCTTGGGGTCGCGCGCCACGCTGGCCGAACATAGCGCCGACCGCCGCGCGTGGAGAACCGCGCCCTGAATCCGCCCCTGGAATTTCCCGAATTCGTTCCGCCTGCCGTACGATTCCGGACGTGGCACCGCGCGCGACCTCGTCCGGCACCGTCTCCTTCGGCCTCGTCTCGATCCCCGTGAAGCTGTTCACGGCGGCCTCTTCCGAGCAAGTGAGCTTCAACATGCTGCACAAGGAGTGCGGCACCCGCGTCAAGATGCAGTTCGTGTGTCCGACGCACAACAACCAGGTCGTCGAACGCAGCGACACCGTGAAGGGTTACGAGTACGCCCGCGGCCAGTACGTGCTGTTCAGCGAGGAAGAGCTGAAGGCCCTCGAGGCCGCCCGTGACAACTCGATCGAGATCACCGAGTTCGTCCCGCTCTCGAGCGTCGACTTCGTGCAGGTGGAAAAGTCGTATTACCTCGGCCCCGACAAGGGCGGCGACAAGGCTTACCGCTTGCTCAGCGCCGCGATGCGCGGCAAGGATCGCGTCGCCGTCGGCCGCTGGTCCGCGCGCGGCAAAGAGCAGCTCGTTCTCGTGCGCCCCTACGGCGACGACGGACTGATCCTGCACCAGCTCTATTACGCGAACGAAGTCCGCGCCTTCGACGAGATCGACACAGGCGCCAAGCTCGACTTCAGCGAAAAAGAGCTGGATCTAGCCGACAAGCTGATCGACCAACTCAGCACCGAGACCTTCACGCCCGAAAACTACAAGGACTCGTTCAGCGACAAGGTCCGCGCGGCCGTCGAGCAGAAGGTCCAGGGCGAAGAGATCACCGTCGCGCCCGAGGCACCGAAGGCTCAGATCATCGATCTCTTCGAGGCCCTGAAGCGCAGCCTCGAAGCCGGCCCCGCCAACAAGGAAGCTCCGCTGAAGCCCCCGCAAAAGGCGACGCCGAAGGCCAAGCGGGAGACGAAGAAGGCCAGCAAGGGGGCCTGAGCTCGGAGGGCTGTCAGCTATCGGCTGTCAGCCCAGCCCGTCAGTGGTGCGTGGCGACGAACAATAGCGCCGGCGCAATGGCCTTCGCGTCGTAGTCGCGGTCGGAGTCCGAGCCTCTCACCTTGCCGCTCACCATCAGCACGCGGCCGACGCCGCCGAGGCTCCACTGGTCCGAGACCCAAAACTCGTAGCCGGCGCCGAGCATCAACCCGCCGCCGCCGCCCTCCCAGTTCTCACCCGGAAAGCCCGTGTCCTTGTCGTGGTCGAGGGCGAGCGTGCCGAGACCGATGCCGCCCTGGACGTGAAAGCCGCCGCGCGGGTTCGGATAGAAATCGAGCATCACGCCCAGCATGCCGACCACGCCGTCGCCGCCCTTGAAGGTGTCGTCGTCATAGCGGTCGAGCACCGCTGGTGCGTCGGACTCCCAGGTGATCTCGCCGGCGCTCACCGTGTAGATGCCGCCGCCAATCACCAGACCGGGCGCCACCGTTCCGCCCAACGCGAGCTCGAAGCCGACACCGCCGCCCCGCACTCTCACTTCCGAGGTGCCGGTGACGTCCTCGAAGTCTATGACCGAGCGCATGAAGCCAGCACCGAGACCGAGCCGGAGATAGAATCCGTCGTGGCGGCGCGCCGTTGGATCGGCCGCAGCCACGGGGGGCGGCACGGTGCGGAACACGATAACCGGCGGCGTGGCCGCGGGGGGCGGCACCGCGGGGGGCGCAGCAACCGGAGTGGGGGCTGAAGCCTGGGGTGGCGGAACACCCGGCGCAGTGGGAGCGGGCTCGCTCTGCGGCGCGTTGGGCGGCGCAGCCGCGGGAGCCGGCGGTGAAGTAGCGGGCGGCGGCTGGGGCGCTGGGGCAGGATTCGCAGCGAGCGCAGCCGAAGCCAAGAAAGTCGTCCCGGCGATGGCCCGGGCCACGAACGCGATGCGCATGGAAGCACCCAAGCGTATCGGGTTTGAGCCCCCGGTACAACCAACCGCCGCAATTTACCCCGCGATTCTCGCCTCGCCTGGGCGTAAGTTGGTGCCCAGATGCACGAGCACGCGACTCTGGTGGTGATCGAATACGGCGCTGCCTGGCCGCGCTGGCTCGACCCGAGCCGGCTCGGCGACATCGCCGTCATAGCTCAGCACTACGAAGGCGAGCCGCACTCGCTGGTGAAGCAAGTCGAGAATCGCCTGACGCATCTCGTGCTCGGAGAATGGCGGATCGAGAGCGCACTCCTGGTGTCGAACGGCCGCACCGACGTCGAGGGCCTCGCCGCGCGTTCGATCGTCGCGCGCCGCTTGCTCTCGCACCTGCGCAAGACCGACGGCAAGCGCCTGGTCCTCGCCGTCAGCGAAGAGCGCGGGGAGAAGGCGGTGAAGACCTTGATGGCGCTCGCCGACACGCTGCGACCGAGCGCGGCCGAGGGCAACATCGACCTGCTGCTGGCGGGCTCCGATCAGGAACATCACCCGGTCGCGCGCGCCCTCCTGCTCGCGGACACGCCGCCGCCCCGCAGTCAGGAAGAGCCCGCGCCGGTCTCGGGCTTCGACCCGCGCAGCGTCCCCCAGCTGAAGCTCGGCGGCTCCGAGGCGAGCTAGCCGTAGTTGCGGCGGACGCCTCCGCGCGGCATATCCGCTCGCGTGAGCGCGGAAGACACGCAAGATCCGGCCGGCGACGCGCTGGTTGCCGACGCCGAGCGCGCGCTCGAGTGGCCGGTGCTGCTCGGCTACATCGCCGGGCTCGCGCGGAGTGAGCCCGGACGCGAACGGATCGAGACCCTCGAGCTCGCAGCGACGGTGGAAGAGGCGCGCCTGCGCATGCTCCGCGTCTCGGAGCTGCTCGACCTCGAAGCGCACGGCTCCGAGCTCCCGCTCGCGAACTTTCCGGACGTCACCGAAGCGCTCGCTCGGATCCGCCTCGGCGCGAACGGCAGCGGCAGCGAGCTGCTCGGCATCGCCAAGGTGCTCGACCGCGCCCGCGAGCTCCGTCGCTTCTCGAGGGAGCACGAACAGACGCACCCCGTGCTCGCGGCGTCCCTCGTCAGCGACCCGAAGCTCGATCGCCCCCTGGCGCGGCTGTTCGAGTGTCTGGATCTCGACGCCAGCGTACGCGACGCGGCCTCCCCCGCGCTGGCCCGCGCGCGCGCCCAGGTGCGCGAGGTGCAGGCCGAGCTCAAGCGACGCCTCAACGAGCTCGTGCGCCGTTACGCCGACGTCGTGTCCGGCGACTACTACACGGAGCGCGAGGGGCGCTACGTGCTGCCGGTGCGCTCGGACGCGCACTACAAGGTCGAGGGCATGGTGCTCGGCTCGAGCGGCTCCGGCGGCACGTTGTTCGTCGAGCCGCGTGAAGTGAGTGAGCTCGGCAACCGGCTGCGGATCCGAGAAGCCGAGGTCGAGCGTGAAACCGCGGCCGTGCTCGGCGAGCTCACGCTGCTCGTCAAGGAGCGCTTGCCCGAGATCGCCGAAGCCTTCGAGGCCGCCGTCAGCGCCGACAGCCTGGGCGCGATCGCGAGCTTCGCCGTGCGCACGCGCTCGCGGCCGATCCAGGTCTCGCCCGAGGCGCGCTTCCAGGTGCGGGCGGCGCGCCATCCCCTGCTCTGTCTCGGCGAGAGCGAAGTGGTCGCGAACGACATCGTGCTCGAAGGCGGCCAGGCCCTGGTGATCTCGGGGCCGAACGCCGGGGGCAAGACCGTCACCCTGAAGTGCCTCGGCCTGTTCGCGTGGATGGCGCGCGCCGGGATCCCGATCCCGGCGGCAGAGGAGTCCGTGATCGGCTGGTTCGATCGCGTGCTCGCCGACATCGGTGACGAACAGTCTCTTTCGCGCTCGCTCTCCACGTTCAGCGCTCACGTGCGCAAGCTCTCCGAAATCCTCGAGCGCGCCGAGCCGCACGTGCTGGTGCTGCTCGACGAGGTCGCGGCCGGCACCGATCCGGAAGAGGGCGCCGTGCTCGCGGCCGCGATCCTCGAGACGCTCGCGAAGCGCGGCGCAGCAGTCGTGGTCACCACCCACTACGAGCGACTCAAAGAGCTCGCCACCAGCGGCGGCCCGCTCGCGAACGCCTCGGTCGGCTTCGACTTCGACGCGATGCGCCCGACCTTCCGGCTCAAGCTCGGAGAGCCCGGCGCGTCGAGCGCGCTGGCCGTGGCGCGCACCTACGGCATGCCTCAATCGCTGGTCTCTCGCGCGCGCGAGCTGTTGCCGACGGCCGCAATCGACCGCGAGCGCGCCGTGCGCGAGCTCGCAGAGCAAGGC
>JALYWZ010000888.1:0-1403 GCA_030852505.1 Myxococcota bacterium
AACCGGAGCCAGGCCGAACACGGCGCGCACCAGCTCGGTGCGGCCCGAGCCGACCAGGCCGGACAGCCCGATGACCTCGCCACGCCGTAGCTCGAGCGAGGCCGTTTTCGGTAGCTTCTCGCCGCCCAAGGCGTCCAGCGAGAGCAAGACTTCACCCGGGCGGCGCTCGCGGCGCTGACCCGACTCGATGCCGCGGCCCGCCATCGCGAGCAAGAGCTCGTCGTTGGTCGATTGCGCCATCGAGCCGCTCGCCACGCTCTTTCCGTCGCGGAGCACGCTGTAGTCGTCGGCGACGCGCCGCACCTCTTCGAGGAAATGCGAGATGTAAACGATCGACAGCCCGGTTTCCTTGAGCGCTGCGAGCGCCGTGAACAGCTGCTCGGTGTCGTCGCTGCCGAGGCTGCTGGTCGGCTCGTCCAGGATCAAGAGCTTCGGCTGCTCGTGGCTCAGCGCACGGGCTATTTCGACCAATTGTCGCTCCGCCGACGAGAGCTCGCGCACAGGAGCGTCCAGCGACAGGCGGCTCTCGCGCCCGAGCTTTTCGAGCGCCCGGCGCGCGCGGGCGTCACGCGTGGCGCGATCGACGAAGCCGAAGCGCCGCGGCTCCACGCCGAGCAGCACGTTCTCGGCGACTGTCAGATCCGGGCACACCGAGAGCTCTTGATAGACGATCGCCACACCCGCCCGACGCGCCGCGGCCGGATCGCGGGGTGCGTAGGCCACCCCGTCCAGCATCAGCTCGCCGCCGTCCGGCCGCAGCGCTCCGGCCAGGATCTGCATCAAGGTGCTCTTGCCAGCGCCGTTTTCACCGAGCACCGCGTGGATCGTGCCGGGGCGGACCGCGAGCCCGACGTCGTCGAGCGCGCGGGTTCCGGAGAAGGCTTTGGTGATGCCGCGCGCGTGGAGCCGCGCAACGCTCACTGGAGCCACTTGGCGAGATCGGGTTTGACGAGCTCTTTCATCGCAGGCTCGTCGATGTTCTGCTTGTCGAGCAGCTCTGCACCCGTGTCCGTGCGCGCCTCGACCGGCTGGTTCTTGAGCTTTGCGGTGATGGCCTTGACCGCGAGGTAGCCCATGTTGAACGGGTTTTGCAGCACCAGCCCGTCGATCGAGCCCTTGCGCACGGCTTCGACCAGCTTGTCCGAGGCGTCGAAGCCGACGAA
Source organism: Myxococcota bacterium (assembly GCA_030852505.1). Classification (GTDB taxonomy): domain Bacteria; phylum Myxococcota_A; class Polyangia; order Polyangiales; family Polyangiaceae; genus PMG-095. The sequence goes on from JALYWZ010000888.1 coordinate 1,164, forward strand.
GCGCAGCTTGCCGTCGAGCTTGGTGTTCTCGAGCGCGCGCAGCATGCCGAAGCTGGTCGACTCGTTCGGTGTGAACACACCTTGAAGCCCGCCCTTCGCGGCGTTCTTCGCGAGCAACAGGCTCTCGCTTGCGGAAGCCGCCGTTTCGGTGGTCGCGCCTGCGTATTGGTTGTCGCTCACCACCTCGATCTCCGGGGCCTTCTTGACGGCCTCCAGGAAGCCCTCTTCGCGGTCGCGGGT
>JALYWZ010000888.1:1413-2753 GCA_030852505.1 Myxococcota bacterium
CGCGGGTGCTCGCGGAGCCTTCCTGATAGCGGAGCACCGCGACCTTCCCCTTGCCGCCGAGCAGCTTCACCAGGCGCTCGCCCGCGAGCCGGCCCGCGGCGCGGTTGTCCGTCGCGACGAAGCTCGCGATTTTTCCGCCGGCGAGCGCAGAATCGAAGATCACGACCGGGATCTGCGCGGCGACGGCGGCGTCGACCGACGAGACCAGAGCCTTGTCGTTCAGCGGCGCGAGCACGATGCCGGACACTCTCTGGGCCGTGAACGACTGAACCAGCTCGATCTGGCTCTTGAGGTCGTCCTCTTTGAGCGGTCCCTTCCAGACGAGGTCCACGTCCAGCTCGCGCGCGGCCTTGGCGGCTCCGGCGTGCACGCTTTTCCAGAACTCGTGGGTGGTGCCTTTGGGGATCACCGCGATCCGGAGACGCGCGGGGGTCGCGCCCGCTTCCGAGTCGGACTGCGGCTTCTTCCCGCAGCCAGGCAGAAGTGAGATCCCGAGAGCTAGCCCGAAAGCCAATAGTCGGCGGCGCACGGGCCCGATCTGTATCACGGGCCCGCGCGGATCAGAAAAACCGCGCTACCGGCGTGGGATCGCGGGATTTCAGGGCGAGCAGACCGGCGAGGCGCAATCGAGCCTCGAATAGTTCCGAGGCTGGCACGAGCTCGGGAAGAACAGGCACTCCACGTCTGCCAAGGGATCGTTGGCGATACCACAGGACTCGACGGCGTTGCACGCGGGCGAGCCGGACTCGGAGTACATGCAACCGGCATACACGGCGCGGGACTCGCTCGACGTGTACGCCGTCAACGGGGTGCACAGCTCTTCGGCTTCACAGTCCGCCTCGTCGAGCGACGTGCAGAGCGACGCCACCGTGCAGCGGCCAGCCACGCATTTGGCAGCCGCCTCCGCCGTGGGCGCACCTTGCACGCAATCCGGGCATGCTCGGTTACCCGGGCAGTATTGCCAGAGCGCCTCTTCGGCCTCGTTCGTCGCGGCCAGGCTCTCGAAGCTCTGTTCACCGCAGCTCGCGCAGCAGCCGCGATGGGTGAGCTTGCAGTCGGCGTCGCTCTCGCAGGCACCGGTGATCCCGGCAGCCTGATAACAAGCGCGATAGCTCTCGTCGCAGGCGGCCATCGTCGGATAGACCTCGTCGCAGTCTTCGCCCGTACACTGACAAACGTAGAGCTGGGTGCAGAAGTTGCCGTTCCAGTAGTAGATCGGAGGGCCTGGGAGGCAGGGGAGGTCGAGGCCACTGTCCCGCACGTCCATCGGCGCGCATGGCCCGGTCGGACCCGTGCCGCCCGTCGAAGGTGCACCGGCGCCGGCAACCGCGCCGCTGCCC
>JALYWZ010000223.1 GCA_030852505.1 Myxococcota bacterium
CCTCCGGTGCGGCCACCGCCGCCGCCCGTGCGACCGCCGAAGCCCGGCCCGTTGTTGATGGCCGGTGAGGTGTAGAGGGTCAGCCCGAAGCGCACGTCCGCTTCGAGCTCGGCGACGAGGCCGTCAGTCGGGTCGATCAGGGCCTCGCGCAGCACGTTCCAGCGCGAACCGTTGCCGCCGAAGCGCGTCTGCATGCTGAGCGAGCGATCCACCACCAACATGATGTTCGGGATCACCTTCTCGAAGTTGGCTTCTGCTCGCGCGCACGAACCGCCACTGCCGCCGCTGCCGCCGCGACCTGCCGCGTTCGGGATCCCGCCGATGCCGGGCATGCCGCCGACGTTGGGCGGTGGAAGCGGAGGTGCGATCGGATCGTCCGGCACGCACTTGCCGAGGTTCGAACAGGAGCTGCCGTCCGGACACCCCATGCCACCAGCGACGCAATCCGACCTGCACTCGTTGTTGGGGCCGCAGTACATGCCCCAGTCGCAATCGAGATCCGTGCTGCACTTGTCGATGACGACGCAGTTCTCGCCCTCGCAAGCGCTGCGCCCCGAGTCATCGGCTTTCGTGCATCCAGCAGCGAGGATGCCGATGTAAAAGGAGGCAACGGCGCCCGCGGACAGGGCGCGTGAGAGTCTCAGGACCATGGGGATTTACCTCCTAGGCTCAACGAAGGCGGCTTGTCGAGCGCGGGGAGTCGACAACCAACCAGAGGACGAGTGCCAACATAGCATCTTCTGGATGCAATTGTCTCGAGGTGTTGCCCGCGCCCGCGCCCGCGAAGCACGGGTTCTCCCCGTAGTGGTCGGTCGACGGCGATCCGGCTCAAGCCCGGGCTTCGATGCGCGCCGCGCGTTCGCGTTCGGCAGATCCGCTGGAGGCGCGGATCCCACGCGAAAAATCCAGGGTCATGGCGCGACGATCGCGCCTTCGCCGACCGACTGGCACTGCCCGCCGATGCGGATCTCGCTCACGCGGCCGCGCTCGTGGGTGACGACCACCTGAATGAAGCTCGGGCGGCCCAGCTCCACTCCCTGTTCGATGGTGACGGCGGCCGTCTCGGGTAACGTGGTCAGACCGTGGCGGAGCGCATACACGACCAGGGGCCCGCACGCGGCCTCGGTCGCCGGGTCCTCGCGCACCCCGAGCGCCGGCGCGAACACCCGAGCGCGCGCCAGAGAGCCGGGGCGCTCCGGTTCGAGGCAGAAAGCCATGATGTGGGGAGCCTGGAAGTTTCTGACCGTGCGCTCCCAGATCGCGTCTCGGAAGCGCGCCGAGCGAAGCCGGGCGGCGTCTCGCACTGGGACCATCAGGTACGGCACGCTCGAGGACAGCGCCTCGAGCGGCGCAGGCAGCAGGTCTTCGCGAGTGAGCCCGAGGATGGCCGCGACCGCGTCGGGCTCCGGGTACACGCCGATCACCTCCGGGAGCTTCTGTCGCACGGTCATGACCCGCGCGAAGTACGACGCCGACACGGGACCGTCGTTTTGCTGCAACACGACCCGGCTCTGCGCCGTGGCTCGGACGAGCTTCTCTTCCGCCTCGAGCGCGAACACGGCGGCGATGGTCGGGTGCTCGGAGCGCGGCAGCTCGGCGATCGGCGTGAAGATCCGGACCTTGGCCTGGGCCTCCGGGATCTCGGACGGGAACACGAAGGCGGTCTGCGGCGTGTTCAGCTCGCGCGCGATGAGCTGCAGCGCGCGATCGTCGAGGCCGTTGGCGTCCGTGAACACCGCGGTGGGCTTGCCAGCGAACGGGCGTTCGGCGAAGACGTCGACCAGGCGGTAGCGGTATCGGGTGCGAAGTCCAGGCTGAGAGGCGACCACGCTCGTCGACTAGCATTGCCAGGCCGAAGTTCCGAGGACCGCCCGGACCGGCCTCGAAATTCGCGCACCGCCCCGGTTTTTCGGCGGCGAATCTCGGGTGGAATGCCCGGGCCTTGACAGGGAGCCAGGCCTCGGGATGTTTCGCCGCCATGGCTAGCGAGAAGTATGCGTTCCAGGCCGAGGTCAGCCAGGTGCTGCGCCTGGTGATCCATTCCCTCTACAGCAACAAAGAGATCTTCCTGCGCGAGCTGTTGTCGAACGCTTCCGACGCGCTCGACCGACGGCGCTTCCTTTCGATCGAACGGCCCGAGCTGCTCTCGGACGGAGACAAGCCGGTGATCCGGCTGATCCCGGACAAGGAGGCGGGCACACTGACGATCTGGGACAACGGGCTCGGCATGGACGAGGCCGAGCTCAAGGAGAGCCTCGGCACGGTGGCGTTCTCGGGGTCTCGGCGGTTTCTCGAGAACTTGAAGAGCAACCCGGGGCAGGCGCAAGACGTGCCGAAGCTGATCGGACAGTTCGGTGTCGGCTTCTACAGCGCCTACCTGGTCGCGACCGAGGTCACGGTGACGAGCCGCAAGGCCGGCAGCGAGCTTGCGTTCCGCTGGCAGTCGAGCGGCGAGGACGGCTTCACGATCGAGCCTGCGAGCCGGGACAGCGCCGGAACGAGCGTGACGCTGAAGCTCGCCGACGAACAGAAGGAGTACCTCGACCCGTTCCGGCTGCGGGAGCTGGTGCGGCGCTACTCGGATTACGTCCCGCACCCGATCGAGCTGCTCTCGGGACCCGCCGAGACCTCGGGCGAGGTCGTGAACCATGCCAGCGCGCTCTGGCAACGCTCGCCGAAGGACGTCTCGAACGACGACTACGTCGAGTTCTACAAGCACCTGTCCCGGGATTGGGAGCCGCCGCTCGCCTGGAAGCACTTTCACATCGAGGGCACGCAGATGTTCAGCGGCCTCCTGTTCGTACCGAAGCGCACGCCGCTCGATCTGTTCGACCCGAACCCGACGCACGGCGTGCGCCTGCACGTGCGGCGGATCCTGGTGATGGAGAACGCCGAGGAGCTCGTGCCCCGTTGGCTTCGCTTCGTGAAGGGCGTCGTGGATTCGGAGGATCTGCCGCTGAACGTGTCGCGCGAGCTGCTCCAGGATTCGCGGCTCGTGAAGGTGATGAGAAAGCAGGTCGTCAGCCAGACGCTCGAGCTATTGAAGCAGGTCGCGAAGGACCGCCCCGACGACTACCAGGCGTTCTTCAAGAGCTTCGGCCCCGTGCTCAAGGAGGGGCTGCACTTCGACCCCGACCTGAAGGACGAGCTCTTGCCGCTGCTGCGCTTCGAGAGCGCCGCGCAAGGCAAGCCGGTCAGCCTCGACGAGTACGTCGCCGCCATGCCGCCGGACCAGAAAGACATCTACTACCTGATGTCCACGCAGAAGTCGGCGGCGCAGTCTCCGCACCTCGAGCGCGCCCGCGCCCGCGGCTACGACGTCCTGCTCATGACCGACGCCGTCGACCCGTTCGCCATGGAGTCGCTCGAGGAGTACCAGGACAAGAAGTTCGTGTCGGTGAGCTCCGCCGATCTCAAGTTCGGCGACGAGTCCGAGCAGAAAGCCGCGGAGGCCGCGGAAAAGCCGGCGATCGTCCAGCGCTCGGCGTGGGTGCTCGAGAGCCGGGTAGCGGACGTGAAGCCCTCTTCACGCCTGACGGATTCGCCGGCGTGCCTGGTGGTGCCGGAGGGCGCGCTGCCGCCGCACCTCGAGCGCTTGATGCGGGCGAGCGGTCGCGAGCTGCCGCCGACGCGACGCGTGTTGGAGCTGAACCTCGAGCACCCGCTGATCCAGAAGGTGGCCGAGCTCGAGGCGCGCGAGCCGGGCTCGGCGCGGGTAGCAGACTGGATCGAGCTCGTCTACGAACAGGCGCTGTTGGCCGAGGGCAGCCCGCCCGACGACCCGGCGGAGTTCGCGAAGCGCCTGTCGCGCGTCATGACGGCGGCTGCCACGCAGGAGCTCGGCGCCGCCGCTGCTCCGAGCAAAGCCTGAACCATGCCGAGCGAGCTGTTTCCCGCCGGTGCGCCGGACGTGCTGTACGTGGTCGACCTCTCGAGCTACGTGCTGCGCGCGTATCACGCGATCGCGCCGCTCACGAGCCCCTCGGGTGAGCCGACGCACGCCGTCCACGGCACGGTGGCGATGCTCGAGAGGCTGTTGCGCGAGCGCCGGCCGGAGCTGTTCGCGATCGCGATGGACAGCGGGCGAGCCACGTTTCGTAGCCAAATTTACCCGCAATACAAGGCGAACCGGCCGCCCGCGCCCGACGATCTCAAGCAACAGCTCCGGCGCTGCGAGGAGATCGTGCGCGCGTTCAACGTCGCGATCTGGAAGTGCGACGGCGTCGAGGCAGACGACCTGATCGCGACCGGCGTGCAACAAGCCCGAGCACAAGGCTTGCGGGTGGTGATCGTCGCTGCGGACAAGGACCTGATGCAGCTCGTGTCACCCGAGGTCGTGATGTACGACACGATGCGCGAGCGCGTGTTCGGCGTGCCGGAGGTAGAAGAGCGCTTCGGCGTTTCGGTCGCGCAGGTGGGCGACGTGCTGGCCCTGACGGGCGACACTTCGGACAACGTGCCGGGTGTGCCGTCGGTGGGGCCGAAGACGGCCAAGGAGCTGCTCGTCGCCTACGGCGATCTCGCGGGCATTTATCAGAACCTCGACAAGATCACGCGCAAGGCGCTGCGCGAGGCGCTGACCAACCACAAAGAGCAAGCGTTTTTGAGCCGTGAGCTCGTGAAGCTCAAGGCAGACTGCTCGATCGAAGTGACGCGCGAGTCGCTGAGCCGGCCCGCGCGGGACGTCCAGAAGCTCGGCGCGATCTACGCCGAGCTCGGGTTTCAGCGCTTGCAGCAGGGACTGGCCGGCGAGGCGTCGGGGGCCAGCGCATCCGCTCCGGCGAGCGCCCCCGCCAAACCACAGCCGAAACCCGTGGTGGAGCCCGACGTCACGGCCATCGACTACAAGCTCGTGCGCGAGGCGAGCGAGCTCACGGCGCTGGTCAACGAGGCGGAGCAGCGCGGGCGCGTGGCCGTCGAGCTGTTTTGCGACGTGCCGAGCCCGACGCGCGGGCGGCTGGTAGGCGTTGCGGTGTCGACCGCGCCGGGCGTCGCGTACTACGTCCCGCTGGTTCAGCACGGGCTCGCCGCACCGAAGCCGATCGCACCCGACACGGCCAAGGCCGAGCTCTCGCGGCTGTTCTCCTCGGAGAAGCTCCAGAAATCTGGCTTCGATATCAAGCGCAACGCGGTGATCGCCAAGAACGCCGGCTACGAGTTCGCCGGCGCTGGCTTCGACGCGAGCCTCGCCGCTTACCTGCTCGATCCGGAGCAGCGCAACGACCAAAAGACGCTGTTTCAGCGCGAGCTCGGGCTCGTGACCACCGGCTACGACGAGCTCACCAAGCGGGCGCGCGGACAGACCTTGCGCTTCGACGAGGTCCCGATCGAGGAGGCGCTGGCCTACGCGGCTTCGTGCGCCGACCACGTGCAACGGCTCGAGGAGCGCCTGACCGAGCGGCTCGGCGAAGAAGGGCTCGCCGACGTCTATCGGAAGATCGAGCTGCCGCTGTCGAGCGTGCTGGCCGAGATGGAGGTGCTGGGTGTGCTGGTGGATACCAGCGTGCTCTCGGCGCTCGGTAGAGACTGCGACCGCGAGCTCATCCGGCTCGAGGCCGAGGCGCACAAGATCGCGGGCCGTGAGTTCAACGTCAATTCGCCGCGACAGCTCGAGACGTTGCTGTTCGACGAGCTCGGGCTCAAGCCGTTGAAGCGCACCAAGACCTCACGCTCGACCGACGCTGCGACGCTCGAGGCCCTGTCGGATCAGCACCCGCTGCCGGCCGTGGTGCTCGAGATCCGCCAGCTCAGCAAGCTCAAGGGGACGTACATCGAGGCCTTGCCGCTGCTGGTTTCGGCGCGAACGGGGCGCATTCACAGCTCCTGGGAGCAGGCGGTCGCCGCGACCGGGCGGCTTTCGTCGACCGATCCGAACTTGCAGAACATTCCGATCCGCACCGAGCTCGGGCGCAAGATCCGCGCGGCGTTCGTGGCACCCGAGGGCTACGCGATCGTGAGCGCCGATTATTCGCAGATCGAGCTGCGAGTGCTGGCTCACCTCTCGCAAGACCCGGTGCTTCTGGATGCGTACCGCACCGGTCAAGACATTCACACGCGGACCGCGATGGAGATCTTCGAGCTCGACGCGTCGCAGGTGACGCGCGAGCACCGGACGCGGGCGAAGGCGGTCAACTTCGGGATCATCTACGGTCAGGGCGACAGCGGGCTCGCCAAGGTCCTCGGCATCCCCCGCGCGGAAGCCGGCAGCTTCATTGCGGCCTATTTCCGGCGGCTCGAGGGCGTTCGCCGGTTCATGAACCGCACGCTCGACGAAGCGCGACAGGGCCAGGCAGTGAAGAGCTTGCTCGGCCGCCGGCGGCTCCTGCCGAACATCTCGAGCGCCAACCGCGCCGAACGCCTCGCGGCCGAACGCATCGCCATGAACATGCCGATCCAGGGCACGGCAGCCGACATCCTGAAGTTGGCGATGCTCGCCTGCGCGCAGCCGGTCACGAAGGGCGCGCGCATGGTGCTGAGTGTGCACGACGAGCTCGTGTTCGAGGTGCCGCTCGCGGAAGTGGAAGAGGCAAAAGTCGAAATCCGCCGGCGGATGCAGGGCGTCTGCGAGCTCGACGTGCCGCTGGTCGTCGATGTGGGGTCGGGCGCGGATTGGAACAGCGCGCACTGACGGGCGCCGGCGTTCGCGCCACGGCCAAGCGGGAGTGAGGCGAGTTTGCCGCGGAGGCTGGCTGAAAGTTCTCGTTTGGCGCTGAAATTGGCTCGGATCGCGGCGCTCCGCTTGGTACGCGGGCTGCATCGCGAGAGGCATGGCCACGAGACGCGCTCGTTCGACGGATGCTCGACAATCGAAGGTGACGCAGAGGCCGCCCCGGCGGGACTCCGAGATGCGGCCGCGCGCAGAGTCCGTCCCGGGCGACGGCTACGATGCGAGCGAAGGGCCGCTCGAGACCGGCCTCGCTTCCGAGTCGGTCGACCTCTCCGAGATCCTCGACAACGCGCAGGCCGACGGCGAGTCCCTGGCGGTCGCGCCCGAAGATCTGGGACGGCGAGCGCTGCGGGAAGCGGCTCAACAGGATGAGTCGCCCGCTATGGACGCATCGGAGCTGGTGGAGGAGGATTTGCTCGCCGCGCGCACGCTGGTCGATATGGACGCGGACGACCTCGACTCACCCGGAGAGTCGAACATGGAGTCCGCTGCGGTGGATCTCACCGAGGACGCCATCCAGGACGGCTCGATCTTCGATCAGCCGCGGGCCGGAGAGATGGCTCAGGTGCGGCATCCGCTGGTCAAGACCAACGAGGTAGACGAGACGCTCGAGCGCAACG
>JALYWZ010000224.1 GCA_030852505.1 Myxococcota bacterium
TCGCAGCTGGTGCCGGCGGCGTCGTCGACCCGGAGGGCAGCGGCGGCTCCCCCGCGGCGGGCGCGGGCGGTGAACCGAGCGAGGAAGAGCCGGCCGCGGGCGGCAACGAAGGATGATCGCGGCGCTGGGATCTTCGCCGTCACTCGAGACGCTGTCGCGCCTCGGGCAAGAAGCGCTGATCCTGTCGCTGCTCGTGTCGCTGCCCGTCGTGGGCCTCGCCGCGCTGATCGGTCTGTTCGTGGCCGTGTTGCAGGCTGCGACGCAGATCCAGGACATCACGTTGAGCCACTTGCCCCGTCTCGTGGTGGTCGCGCTAGCGCTGGCGGTGTTGGGGCCATGGATGGGCGCTCAGATCGCCACCTTCGCGAGCAGCGTATTCGGCCTCGGTTGAGCCCGACGCTGTCGCCGAGCGATCTGCTCGGTCGCGCGCCCTGCAAGGCGCGCGTCGGCGGCCGTGTGTTCTCGTGCTCGCCGGAAGGCGTCGTGCTCGCGGACGCGCTCGGCATGATCCAGGTAGAGGCCCGAGCTCCGCTCGAGCTCCGGCCGGGCGAGCTGGTGGTCTTCTCCGGGGCCTGGACGGGATCTTTGCTCCGGGTGAGCCGGCTTCTGGAGCGGCTTTCGGCGCCTGAGCCGCGCGGCGGCGGGGAGCTCGGCCGCTTCCTCTTGAACGGCGTGGGGCAAAAGCTCGCGGCGCGTTCGCGCGCGCTCTCGGAAGCGCGCAGCTACTTCGCCGAGCAGCGCTTCCTCGAGGTGGAGACGCCGCTGCTAGTGCGAGCGCCCGGTGTCGATCGCAACGTCGAAGCGCTGCGCGCCGCCTCGGGCTATTTGATCACGTCACCCGAGCACGCCATGAAACGGCTGCTGGTTGGCGGCGTGCCGCGCCTGTTCCAGCTCGGCCGCGTATTCCGTCGCGACGAATCCGGCGCGCTGCACGAGCCCGAGTTCACGCTGCTCGAGTGGTACCGTGCGTTCTCCGACTACCGCGCGATCCTGGCTGACACCGAGGCGCTCGTGTCGCGGGTCGCGAAGGCGCTGTCCGGCCGGTTCGAGCTCACGAGCCCCGATGGCCGCAAGATCCCCGTGAAGCCCCCGTTCGAGCGCGTCCGTGTCGAAGACGCCTTCCGCGAGCACGCTGGAGTCCGCGACGTCGCGAAGCTCGCCGAAACCGACGAGGATCGCTATTTCGAGCTGCTCGTGGGTCGCGTCGAGCCGGCGCTCGCGCGCCGCGATCGGCCGGTCTTTCTCTCTGACTACCCGCTCTCTCAGGCGGCGCTGTCGCGCCCCTGCCCCGCCGATCCGCGCTTCGCCGAGCGCTTCGAGCTCTACGTCGGTGGCGTCGAGCTCTCGAACGGCTACGGCGAGCTCACCGATCCCGACGAGCAGCGGCGGCGCTTCGTGCTCGAGCGAAAGCGTCGCCGCGCCGAAAAGCGCAGCGTTTACCCGCTCGACGAGGCGTTCCTCTCGGCGCTCGCCGAGGGCATGCCGCCGAGCAGCGGCAACGCGCTCGGCTTCGATCGTTTGGTGGCGCTCGCGCTCGGCGCCTCGCGGATCCAGGACGTCGTGGCGTTCCCCTGGCAGGGCGCGCCGCCGCGCTGACGCTCACTCGTAGCGAACGATCGAGACGGTCGGTACGGGCAGCAAGCGTTCGCGGCCACCGAGCGGCGTGAGCTCGATCACGAACGCATACGCGAGCACGTACGCGCCCTGACGGTTCACGAGCTCGCCCGCCGCCGCAGCCGTGCCGCCGGTCGCCAGCAGATCGTCCACGACCAGCACGGACGCGCCCTCGCGCAGCTGGTCGCGGTGCATCTCGAGCTCGGCCTCGCCGTACTCGAGCGAGTACGACACCTTGTCGGTACGCCCGGGGAGCTTGCCCGGCTTTCGCACGGGCACGAAGCTCGCGTTGAGCCGGGCCGAGAGCGCTCCGCCGAAGATGAAGCCGCGCGACTCGACGCCGACGATCGCGTCGATCTGCGAGCCGACGAAGCGGTGCGCGATCGCGTCGAGCACGATGTGAAAGCCCTTCGGATCGGCCAGGAGCGGCGTGATGTCGCGAAACAGGATCCCGGGCTCGGGGAAATCGGGGATCTCGCGGATCAGCCCGCGCACGTACGCCAGCCCGTCGAACTCCGCCGGCAGCGTCACGTCCTCGAAGGCGCGCCGATCGCTCGCGGGCGGCGCCTTTTTCTGTTCGACGCCGCGCGGGGTCGGGCTGAGCCGCGCAGGCATCGGCCTCGGTCGTTTGACGATCGTTCCCTTTCTGGACGCCATGGCAGCTCGCTTCGGTGGGAGTGTCCCTGCAACCAGGCATCTGGCGCAAGGACTCAGGGCCGGCCGTCGGGGCGGCGCAGCAATCTTGCTCGATTCGCGTTCAGGTGCTGGCCAGGGTCTGCACGATCGACTCGGCAGTACTCGCTTTGTCGCGGCCCCACAGATCCAGCACCAGCGGCGTCACGCCGACCACGCCTTGATCGTAGGCCTCGGTGTCCGAGCCCGGAACGGCGCGGTGCTCGGCGCCGGGACCGCCGATCCACAGGTACTCGCGGCCGCGCGGATCCTTCCGGAAATCGACCTCGTCTTTGTAGATCCGCGCGCCGAGCCGCGTCGCGTGCACGGGCCAGCGGTCACCGGGCGGCACATTGACGTTCAAGAGCACGGGCTCTTTCGAGGTCTGCGCGAGCAACGCCTGGACCAGGCGGGCTCCGAGCGCTGCCGCCGCACTGGCGTCCGCATCGAGCGCCGCCGATAGCGCAATCGACGGGATGCCCTTCAAGGCGCCCTCGCGCGCGGCGGCCACGGTGCCGCTGTAGAAGACGTCGTCGCCGAGGTTCACGCCCAGATTCATGCCGGACACCACGGCATCGGGCCTGCGCGGCAACACGCGCTGATCGGCGTGCAGCGCGACGTACACCGAATCCGCCGGTGTGCCGTCGACCGAGAAGATGCCGTCTCCGTGTGGGAAGAGCCGAAGCGGGCGGTGCAGGCTCAGCGAGTGACTGGCGGCGCTCTGCTCCGTATCCGGGGCGCAAACCACGACGTCGACGAGCTCGAGCAACGCCGTGCGCAGCGACTGGAGCCCCGACGAGCGGTAGCCGTCGTCATTCGACAAAAGGACGAGCGGCCGTGTCACCGGTTTCCCCTCTCGTTGTCGGAGCGGATCAGCCCGCTTTCAGAAGCTGGTCGAGCTCGCCCGTCTCTTCGAGGCCGGTCACGATGTCGCAACCGCCGACGAGCTGGCCGTTGACGTAGAGCTGCGGGAACGTCGGCCAGTTCGAGTACTCTTTCAGGCCCTGCCGGAGCTCGGCGTCCTGGAGGATATTGACGTCTTTGAACTCGACGCCCTTCTTCTTCAAGATGCCGACTACCTGCGCCGAGAAGCCGCACTGCGGGAAATTCTTGTTTCCCTTCATGAACAGCACGATCTTGCTGGCGCCGACGGTCTGCTCGATACGTTCTTTGAGTGCGGTGTCCATCAGGACTCTCCCTTGAGCTTCGCCCAAGCTTTGGGCGTGTAAGTCTTGAGCGCAAGGGCGTGAATCGCGCCTTGCATGGCTTCGGCGAGCGCGCCGTAGACCAGCCGGTGCTGCTCGATCGGCGACTTGCCCTCGAACAGCGCCGAGACGACCCGGGCCTGATAGTGGTCACGCGTGCCGGTCAAATCGACAATCTCGACCTCTGCACCGGGGAGCGCCGCCACGAGGCGTGTTTTGACCTCTTCGGGGTCGATCATCACCGGCCTATCTGACAGAGGCCCATCGGCCTGTCAACCACCGCCCCTGGCCACGCCTGATCGAGTCCGGCCCTGCCACCGCCGCGACCTCCGACGGCAACGGCGGGCGGGGCGCATGGTCGATTCACGCCGGTCAATCCACGTCGCCGAGCTCGGCGATGTACGAGACCGTCGCGACGTTGCCGCCAATCACTCCCAGGGGTGACCAGGGCGGGTTCACGGTACCGACGCGATTACCGTTCTCGATAACCACGTAATATTGACCGGGACCCACGCGGATGGTGTCCTGGCGTTCGTTGCCGGGAGTCAGCACCCAGGCCGAGATCGGCGGAGAGGGCGGAGGCGCGAGCGGCTGGCCCATCTCGAGGCCCTTGCGCCACACGTCGCCCACGCTGCGCGAGACGACCAGCACGTCCGCCGACGGCCCCGACAAGCGCGTGCGCAAGAACAAAGCCGCCGACGCGTCCACGACCTCGAAGGGGCCCAGAAAATCGATCTGGCCCGCGCGGATCTCGGTGGTCTCGTTGGCGAGCTGAAAGCGCTCTTTCCCGCGCACGAACGGGCTCGGCACGCGCTGCGGCGGAGACAGCCGGCCGAGCGTGAATTCGTCGCCGTCGTCGCCGTGGATCACGGTGAAGCCCGCGGCGAGCTGGCTCTGCATCAGCTGCGAGCCGAAGGTGTTGAGCAGGTAACCGGCGGGGCTGTTGTGGGCCGCGAAGTTCGCGAGCGGATACTCGATGCCGCCCACCTGGAACTCGGGGCCGCGCTGCACGCGCGCCGTGACCGCGTAAATGTAGACGGCCTCCTCGGCGAGGTAGAAGTCCATCCGGTAGTCGACGGTGGCGCTGGCCGAGAACCCGACGCGCCCTGCGACCGGCGTCCAGGCGTAGCCGGTGCCGCCGAAGTTGAGCGTCACCGTCTGCGCCGCGTCGTTCACCTGCGTGCTGCAGTTGTCCGGGAAGAAGCGCCCGACGGTGTTCCCGCCTTGCACCATCCGCAGCGGAGCGCTCCGCTTCATCATCTCCGGGCACAAGCGCTGCGCGCCGAAGTTCGAGAACAACCACCAGCGCAGCGCCGGGCTCGCGTTGACCGGCCCCTTCAGCCAACCGCAGCTCGTGAGCGCGAGCGCCAGCGACACGATCACGAAAAACTGCGGAACGGAAGCGAAACGCGCCATTTGGGAGAGGCCCTGAGCCGCCGGTATGGGGCCGACCCTCGGGGCATCGTGCAGAGGATGGCGCGAAAGCTCAACGGAAAAGCGCACGCCGGACCGCGGCCGCGAGCGCGTCGATGAGCTCCGGAGACGTATTCAGCGCGGGGACGCGCGTGAAGGCGAGCCCTCGCTGTTCGGCCCAGGACTTGGCCTCGATCGCGAGGTCGTAGAGCGTTTCGACGTGATCGGCGAGGAAGCCCACCGGCGCGACGACCACCTCACGCGTCCCGCTCGCCGTCAGCGCGTCGAATACCGCCGGGAGGTCGGGCCCGAGCCAGGCCCCGCCGCCGAAACCCTGGCTCTGATACGCGAGCTCGACGTGGCGGCCGAGCGCCGTGCCGATCGCCTTCGCCGACAGCTCGAACTCCCGCTGGTACGGATCGCCCGCGTCGATTACTCCCTGGGGTAAGCTGTGCGCCGTGAGCACGAGCGCTGCGCCGTCGCTCACTTTCGCGAGCGATTCGCGGATCCGTGCGGCGTGGGCAGCGACCAGCTCCGAGCTCGTCCCGAACGGCGCGACCGGAACCAGCGAGAGCTCGCCCCGCTCCTCGAGCGCGGCCAGCGCCTTTTCCGCGGCGCCCGCGTAGACGTGCACGCTGTACGGCGCGAGCGGCAGCACGCACAGTCTGCGAACGCCGTCGCGCCGCGCTCGAGCGAGCGCCTCGGTGAGCTCCGGCTTCGACAGGCGCATGCCGACGTACACCCGCAAGCCGAGCTGTTTCGACAACAGCTCCGCTTGCTGCTCGGTGATCCGCCGCAACGGCGAGCCGCCGATGGCTTCGTAGCGCCGGCGCACTTCTGCGACGAGCTCGGGCGGCGCAGGCCGGCCGTGACGGATCCGTTTCAAGAAGTCGGGCAGCTCGTCGAGAGCTTCTACCGAGCCGTGCGCCGTGAGCAGCACGCCCTCGGGCGCGAGAGGAGGTTCTGGGATATGGGACATCAATCCGGGAGCAAGAACGGATAGCGAAAATCCCGGGCCGGCTCCAGCGTCACCTTGCGCACGCGCGGCGAGACGAAGCGCAGCAGGTTGAAGGCTGCTCCCGCCTTGTCGTTCGTCCCCGAGCGGCGCGAGCCGCCGAACGGCTGCTGCCCGACCACGGCGCCGGTCGGCTTGTCGTTCACGTAGAAATTCCCGGCAGCGAAGCGCAGCTTGCGGTCCGCTTTGGCGAGCGCGGCCGCATCGCGCGCGAACACGGCCCCGGTCAGCGCATACGGTGTCGCCGCGTCGATCTCGCCCAGGATCTCGCTGAAGCGGTCGTCGGCGTAGACGTACACGGCCACGACCGGTCCGAAGATTTCTTCCGTCATCAGCGCGTGACCCGGATCGGTGACGAGCACGATCGTCGGCTCTACGAACCAGCCGTCTTCGGCGCTCTGCCCGCCGCCGGTGACGATGCGGCAGGCTGGATCTTTCTCGGCCATTTCGAGGTAGCGCCCGATGCGCTCGAACGCGCTCTGGTTGATCACCGCGCCCATGAAGTTCGTGAAATCCGCGGGATCGCCGACGCGGATCTGCGCCACCATCTCGACGAGCTTCTGCTCGAGCGCCTTCCAGAGCGACGCCGGGACGTAGACGCGCGACGCCGCCGAGCATTTCTGCCCCTGGTACTCGAAGCCTCCGCGGACGATCGCGACGGCGAGCGCGTCGAGCTCGGCGCTCGAGTGGGCCACGATGAAATCTTTGCCGCCGGTCTCGCCGACGAGCCTCGGGTAGGCGCGGTAGCCGGCCACGTTCTCGCCGACCCGGCGATAGAGCTGGTCGAACACGGCGCTCGAGCCCGTGAAATGCAGCGCTGCGAAGTCGTGGTGCGAGAGCACCTCGCGCGTCACGAGCTCGGCATCGCCAGGCAGCAGATTGATCACTCCCGGCGGCAAGCCCGCTTCCTGAAACAGCTCGTAGACGTGGTGTGCCGACAGCAGGGCCGAGGGGGACGGCTTCCACACCACGGTGTTACCGAGCAACGCCGGCACGCTCGGCAGATTGCCGGCGATGGCCGTGAAATTGAACGGCGTGACGGCGTACACGAAGCCGTCGAGCGGCCTTAGATCGAGCGAGTTGTTCACGCCTTCGGGCGAAATCAGGGGCTCTTCCGCGAGGCGCTCCGCGTAGTGGGCGTTGAAGCGAAGAAAGTCTACGAGCTCGCAGGCCGAGTCGATCTCCGCCTGGTAGGGCGTCTTGCTCTGGCCGAGCAAGGTCGCCGCGTTGAGCCGCTGCCGGCGAGGACCCGAGAGCAGCTCGGCGGCGCGCCGAAAGATCCGAGCGCGCGTCGCGAGATCGGTGGCGGCCCAGCTCGAACGCGCCTCGAGCGCGGCGGCTATCGCGCGCCGGACATCGGCAG
>JALYWZ010000889.1 GCA_030852505.1 Myxococcota bacterium
CAGGCTTCGACTTGCTCGCGGTCGCGCGCCGAAAAAGCCCCGCCGGTGCGGCCCAGCATCAGCATCCCCACGGTGTCGCCGCGCCACGGCAGGTACGCGAGCAGCGAATGGCGTCCGTTCACGCGCGAGGCGAGCTCGCGATGGTAAGCCTGCTCGCGGACGCGGGACTCGCCGAGCACCTCCGTGTCCACGGCCACGCCGCGGGCAGCGAGTGCGGCCCGCTTCACGGGCAAGAGCTCGCGAGCGTAGGTGTCGCTGCGCTCGACGGCGAGCTCGAGCAACGCGCGTTCGAGGCCGAGCGCGCTGGGGTCCGATTCTGCTCCTCGCACCGAGAAAAACCCCACCTCGAAGCCGATCCGCGCCCGCAAGTGCCCCAAAATCGCGGTCTCGAAGCTTCTCGCATCCGGGGCAGTCTGCGCGAGCTCGACGAGTTCTTCGATCACCGAGCGAGAGACACCCGAGGCCCGACAGGGTTCCCGCGGCGGGCCGGAACGTCGCTCATTCGCTCGCCCAGCGGTAGCGTACCCCGAGCTCGGTGAAATCGCCGCCGACCAGGCCGAGCCGGTCCGGGCTCACGAGCGGCAGGACGAACGAGCCGCGCACCTCGACGCGCCGGGAGAGCGCCATGCGCAGCACGGGACCTGCGCGGACGGTCTTGGAGTCGTCGCGCTTCGGCACGTCGAGGAAATCCGCGACCAGGCCGATGCCGTGTTGCGAGCGCTCGCCGAAGCTGAAAGCATAGCCCACCCGCGCGCGCCACACGAGCGGCGGCTCGACGATGATGTGCAGCGTCTCCTCGAACACGCTCTGGCCTTCCGGGACGTTGTCCACGTAGGAGATGCTGGCGCGTAGCAGGAGCCGGCCGGGCCCCGCGGGGATCGCGGCGTCGGCCTCGGCTTCGTAGGTGACGGTCTTGGCGCGCGTGCCCTCGCTGGTCTCGAGGTCGAGCCGCTCGTAGCTCCGCTTGGTCTCGAGGTACGTGTGGTGAAAGGCCCAGAAATACCGCGTCCCGACGCGCAGATCGAAATAGGGGATCTCGAAGCGCAAGCCGCCGTAGGCGCCGAGCCCCGCGCCCGAGGCGATCGGATTGGCGTCGATTCCGACCCACGACGTGAACGGCCTGCCGTAGCCGAGCGACAGGCGCGGGCGCGCGTACACGAAGCCGAAGTCGAACGCCGTCGACACGAACGCGCGCGGCGGAGCCGTCGCCCAGGAGCGGCTCATGCGCGGATCGATCAGCGCGTCCTCGTCGATCGGAAACAGACCGAGCGGCGGGCGCACGTCCGGTGACGGCGGCTGCGGGGGTGGCTCCGGAACGCGCGCCGTAGTCGGCTCGGCTCCTTGCGCCGAAGCGCGCTTCGGCACGCAGCATAGCGACGACAGCGCGAGCGCCGTCAATGTGTGGCTCGCTCTCAAAACGCCCCCGCCACGCCGAGGCCGCCCGCGGCCGGCACCAGCTGCAGGCGGACTCCCAGCTGGTCGGAATCTGGCCGGGTTTGGTAATGAAGGAGCGGGATGCCGTAGCCGAAGAGAGTGCCGATCAGCGCGCCGGTGAGGACGTCGCTCGCGTAATGCACATCGGCGACCATGCGGAACGTCGCGGTGGTCGCAGCCACGGCGTAGCCCGTCGCGCAGCTGAGCGCGTCCCACGGCGGCCCGAGCAGCTCGAGCTGCGCGTGATGCACGCAGATCAGCGCGGCGCCGGTGAAGCTGAACGCTGCATGACCGCTGAAGAAGCTCCGATAGTGAAAGCTGCCTTCGCAATCGAGCGCCTCTCCGGGCACGTCGGAGGTCCCGCAATGGCGGCCGAACGGGCGCTCCCGGCTCACGAGCACCGTGGTCGCGCTGTGCACCGCGCCGACCAGCGCCAGCGTTTGCAGGTCGATCAGCGCCATCTGCTCGGCCACGTCGCGACTGCCGCGGTACCACCAGGCGGTGATCAGGGAATCGGCGAAGAACGGCCAGGTCACGGCGAGCGACAGGCCGACGTCCGAGGCGTCACGGAACAGGTACCGCGACTGCGCGTCGTCTTGGCGCAATGCGCTGCGCGCGTCGTCGTCGAACCACATCCCGCCCGTCAGCGAGTGCTCGGAGCGGGGCTTGATGATCGAGCCGGCGAGCGTCATGCCCGCTCCGCCGAGCGTGAGCACGTAATCGAGGGTGGAGAACTTCCCCCAGCGCCACTCGAGCGGCGGACCGCCGCGCTGATCTCGGGTCGGCGGGGGCGCCGCGGGAGACAACACGGGCTCGGCGGCGGCAGTCGTCGTCAGCGTGACGAGCACGCACAGGGCAGCGACGACGCGCGCGAGCCGCTCCATCCAGGATTTGCCTCTTTAGCGGGGGCACCTGGCCCCGTCCACGCCCTTCGTGAGGTCCGGCCTTAAAGCCGAGTGAAAACTGTTTCGAGCTTGGGGGAGCCGCGGCGAACGAGCGGCTGAGCTAAGCCGTCAGCGCAGCGACTCGCGCTCGAACAGGCGGCCCTGGATCGCCTCGGCCACGTGTGGCTCGCGCACGCGCTCTTCGTTCTCGAGGTCGGCGATCGTGCGTGCGACGCGCAGCACCTTGACGAAGGCGCGCGCCGAGAGGCCGAGGCGTGTCACGGCGATCTCGATCAGCCGCTGGCTCTTCTGGTCGAGCGCCGCGACGCGCTCGAGATCGCGCGCCGTGAGCAGGGCGTTCAAGCGCGAAGCTCCTTCGAGCTCGAGCGAGCGCCGGTGCTGGATTTCCCGCGCAGCCACGACG
>JALYWZ010000890.1 GCA_030852505.1 Myxococcota bacterium
CCGGCAGTCCGCAGGCCAGGACCAGCGCCGAAAACAGCACGTCGAACGCGCGCTTGCCGAGGCCGTCGATGCCGTCGGCCGCGTGCACGCAAAGATCGGCGACGTCTTCGCGAGACAGCGACAACGACAAGACCAACGCCACCAGGTAACGCTCCTCTTCGAGGTCGAAGGCGTTGTCGGCATCGCACACCTGACGCACGAGCTCGATCACGTGACGGCGCTCGGGCGGCGGCAGACGTTGCAGCACGTCGGCGACCTTCGTGAGCTCGAACTGGTTGGGATCGAACGACTCGATCCGCTCGTCCAGCCAGGCGGGCAGCTCGTTCGTCGACAGCAAACGCCCCATCAAGCGGCGGATCGTACGCAGCTCGCGGGGGCAGGCGTCCCCGTCCGCGTGGGCCGCCGCCAGCAGCGCATCGGCGAGCGCACGGACGTACTCTTCCTCCGCGGGCGGCGGCATGGAGCTCGGTCTGAGCGCCGTCAAGCGGTAGGCGCGAGGCCCCGACGACGGCGGAGGAACCGTCATCGACTCGCGATACGGGGCCTCCGAAGGCCGGGTCGTGTCCCAGAGCTCGTTCGCGGGACCTGGCATGATCGTCCGAGGCTACACCCCTCGAAATGTAGACACAATCGCTTCGCCGGCTCGGCTCTTGCGAGTGAGCGCGGCTCGGTACTTTCGTTGATCCGGCACCTCGAGCCTCGGTCACGATTGACGCGCGGAGGCGGTGTGTCAGATTCGACCGGCCTCGCCTTCGGGGCCACGAACACGAGGAGCCCGCAAATGACCGCCATTGTCGAGACCTGTGCTGCTTCCCTCGCGTTCGCGGCTCGGTCGTAGCCTCCTTCACGGCACTCGGCTGCTCCGACACCCGCTCGAGCGCGTTCCGCTACGCGTCTTTCCCTGAGTTCGATTCGAGCTCGGCTGGATCAGCTTTCCGCCGCGCTCACGGGTGTCACCCAATGCAGTGTCTTCAGTCGACCGAGTCCGAGCCAAGCCTCTCGGACCTGGGTTTCGTTGATTTTTTCGCCGCGCAAGCGCGCGCGTTCACGGCGCTCGTTCCCGCGCGCGTCGTCAGCGTCGAGCGCGGCGAGCTCATCCTCCACACCGGAGCGGCGCGAAAACGCGCTGTGTTGTCGGGCAAGCTGCTCGACGCGCTTTCCACGCCTCCCTGCGTGGGCGACTTCGTGCTCGCACTCGATACGTCGGAGGGCGCTCTCACGCGGATCGAGCACGTCCTCGAGCGAACCAGTCTGTTTCAGCGCAAATCGGTCGACCCGAGCGGGCGCCCTCAGCCGATCGCCGCCAACATCGATCTTGCGCTCGTGGTCTGTGCATTGCCACCGGACGGAGCGGATCCACATGCGTACCACCACGGCGTGAACCCGCGCCGCATCGAGCGCTATTTGCACGCGATCGCCGAGGCACCGGCGCGCGCGCTGGTGCTGCTCAACAAGGCCGATTTGTGCTCGGACGCGGAGCGCCGCGTGCGCGAGCTCGAGGCGGCGCTCGGAGGAGTGGAGGTGTGGCCGGTCAGCGCGGAGAGCGGGCTCGGGGTCGAGCGGCTCGAAGCCGCGATCGCGGCTAGCGGTACCGCCGTGCTGGTCGGCTCATCGGGCGTCGGGAAATCGAGCCTCACCAATCGTTTGCTCGACCGCATCGCGCAGCCCGTGGGGGACGTGCGCAGCGCGGACACGCGCGGGCGGCACACCACGACGCGGCGCGAGCTGTTCGTGTTGCCCCAGGGAGGCGTTCTGATCGACACGCCCGGCATGCGCGAGTTCGGCCTCGTGGCTCACGAGGATGCGGCCCAGGGCGAGGCCGTCTTCTCGGAGATTGAAGCGCTGGCGCAACACTGCCACTTCCGCGATTGCCGCCACCGAGACGAGCCCGGTTGCGCGGTGCGCGCCGCCGTCGCGCGAGGCGAGATCAGCGAGGCCCGGCTCGAACACGTTCATAAGCTGGAGAAGGAATTGGCCTGGCAGCGTGCTCAGCAGAGCAGCGCCGAGCGCCGCGCCACTCGCAAGCGCGGCAAGGGGCGAGCGTGCTCGCCACACGGCGGAGACGACGACGATGGCTGAGCGCCACCCCTCCAACGAATGGTGCTAACCTGGCGAGCGTGGATTCGGTTGGCCTGCCCTTCGAGGGCGCCGGCTACAGGTCCCCCAAGGGGCGGCTCGGCGTCTGGACGCCATCGCCCGCGCTGCTGGTCGTGCAGTTTTCGGGTCACGGCGATAAGTCGTTCGTGAGGCCCATCGTCGAGGCCTTCGAGCGCTTGCTGGCTGGGGACGCGCCGCTGCACGTGTTCTTCGACGCCGGCGCCATGCCGACCTACGACTCCGAGCTCCGCACCGGCCTCACGGGGCGCTTGTTCGACGATCGCGCGCGGATCTCCGCGTTTCACGTGCTGTCGACATCGAAGCTGACCTCCATGGGGGTGAGCGTCGCGAACCTCGCCCTCGGCGGCATCATCACCTTGCACTCCGAGCGCGCGCCGTTCTCGATCGTCCTCGACGCCACCCTGGCCAGGCAGCAGGTCACGGGCTTCTCCAGCAAGGCTCTGTCGCCCTGAACGAGCCCGTTACTCGCCGATCGCCGGCACCTCGCCGGAGGCGGCCATCGAGAGGAAGCGGACGACGTCGGCGCGGGCTTCGGGGACGCTGAAGGCGACGAAATGGCCGTCGTCACCCGCGGGCGGAGCGTATTGGCGGAAGCCGAGCGTGACGCCCAAAGCGTTGCCCG
>JALYWZ010000225.1 GCA_030852505.1 Myxococcota bacterium
GCGCCGAGCTCGGCCAAGGTGCGGAGCCCGACCAACGCGGCGTCTCGCCCGCGCGCCTTGCGCGGCTCGAGCGCCTCGTCGAGGGCCGCTTCGTAGGTGTGCGCGAGCTCGGGATCACTCGCGAGCTCGGTGGGTAGCGCGACGGCGCGCGCAGCGCGCACGAAGCGCAGATCCGCCTGACCGGCTGCCAGCGCCGCCACGGCCTTGCCGTAACCGCTGAGCTTTGCGGCTTGCTGCGACAGCTCGCCGATCGCCAGGGCCTGGCCGATCAGCCACGGCTTGAGCTGCTCTTCGAAGAACGCCGTGAAGTGCGGCTTGTCGAAGGGGGGCGCGAGCACGGGCGCAGCGCCGACCAGTCTCGTCAACCGGGCCGAGATCAAAAAGCCGAGCAGCGCGGACTCCTCGACCGCGTCGAGCTTGCGCGGCGGCGATTCGAGGTAAGGCGTCACCACCACGTCGGAGCATTCGGGCGGCGCGAGCTCCGCGCGCAACAGGCGCACCAAGGGGGCGCCCTGCGGCCAGTACCCTTCGAGGCAGGCGAGGCCCCGGTCCCGCGCGTCCGGCGCCTCGAGCTCGAGCGCCGCGGCCAGCTCCTCGGCCGCGGTTTTCGTCGGCCCGCACTTCACCTGCACGAGGAATGCGTCGCAACGTTCGGGTGGCTTCGGTACCGCTGCCGGCTCGATGGGCTTGGCTCGTGGCTTCGACTCCGCCGCGGGGGGCGCCGGCTCGGGCACGACGGCAGCCTGCTCCGGCGACTTGGCCGGCGGCGGCGCGCTCGCGCAGCCCACGCACAACAACCAAAGAACAGCGACTCGTCTCATTCGGCACCTGAAATTCGAAAGCTGAAACGCCGGACCCGGTCACGTACTCGGCTCTGGTCGAGCCACCCAGGAGAACACCACCACGAGTAACATCAACCCGGCCCCGAAAGCGTAGGGCAGCTCGGGGCGGAGCTCGTACAGGCCAGTGCCGAGCACGGGCCCGATCACTCGCGCGAGCGCTTGCGAAGACGAGGTCAGCCCCGCGGCCGCACCTTGCTCGTCGTCGCGGGCCTTGAGTGAAATCGCGGCTGTGACGCCGGGCAACGCCAGGCCCTGACCGAGCCCTTGCAGCGCCATGAACACGATCAGCGCGCCGAGTGAGTGCGCCACCGTCAACCCGGCGAGCCCCACGGCGGCGAGGGGCACGCCGATCCGCACGAGCTGCAGCGGTGGCCAGCGCACCCGGCGCACGAACCCACCCTGAACCAGCACCGCGACGACGCCATAGACGAACAGGGACAGCCCGACCACGCGGGTTGTTCCCATGGCGTCGAGCTCCAGCCGATCTTGGAAGTAAAAAGAGACCGTCTGCTCCATGGCCACCGACGACAGCGTCGACGCGAACGAGATCAGCAGCAGCTCCGGCAGGCGCGCCGCGACCGGTCCGAGCGGGGGTGGAGCACCTCGAAGCAGCTTGCGCGGTGGCTCCGGCAGCTTGAAGAAAACGAACAGCGCGTTGAGGAAGGCGACGCCGGACGACACGTAGACGGGCAGCAGCAGATCCACCGGGGCGAGCAGCGCGCCGATCGCCGGTCCGAACACGATGCCGAGGCCGAAAGCGGCACCCACCACCGCCATGCCCGAAGCCCGGTCCGCGCGCCCCGTCACGTCCGCGACGTACGCCTGGACGGTCGGCAGCGTGGCCGACGACAGCGCACCACCCAACAATCGCGTGGCGAGCAGCGGCACGAACAGCGCCGCGCCCGCCAGCACGCCGCGCCGGCCGAGATCGGCGATCACCGCGAAGGCCAGAAACGTCACCCCGAAGCCGACGATCCCGACCAGCAGGATCGGCTTGCGACCCCGCACCTCGCTGGTCTTTCCCCAATACGCGCTCATCAAGAATTGCGTGGTCGCGTAGCCGGTCGTGAACAGGCCGACCTCCAGCTCGCGCAGGCCGAGAACCCGTCCGAGCGGGCCGAGCACCGGAAACAACACGCTGAGGCCGAGGATGCTGTTGAACAGCGCGACGAAGAGCAGGGTGAGCGGGCGCATCCGGGCGCGCGGGAGTGTTACCCAGCCCTCGGATGCGTAAAGCCACGCGGGATCTTTGGGGAAAAACCGCTCGCAACCCGCAGGGCAGAAGGCCCGGACCGCGGTTCGGTGCCCGCTCCATTGACGCATTCCCGATTTAGACTCAGTCTAGAGCTCATGCGCCACGACGTCGTGATTGCTCTGCTGACACGCCACGGCATCCAGCCGTCCGCGCAGCGCGTGGCGGTAGCAGACTACGTTCTCTATACCGACGAGCACCCGTCTGCCGATCGCGTCTTCGCGAAGGTGAGGAAGGCGCTGCCGGTCCTGTCGCGAGCGACCGTGTACAACACCCTGAACCTGCTCGTTAAGAAGGGCCTGTTGCGCGAGCTCGTGCTGGCCGAGGGCAAGGTGGTGTTCGATCCGAAACTGGAGCGACACCATCATTTCGTGGACGAGCAGACCGGCCGAATCTCGGACGTGCCGTGGGAAGCGCTCGAGGTGAAGAAGGTCGCCACCCTCGATGAATTCGACGTCGCCGAGTACCAGGTCGTGCTTCGCGGCCGGCGTCGGGGCCCCCGAGATCGAAAGAATTAGCCGGACGCGCTGGCCAACGGCGGGCGAGTGGTCCTATGTTGTCCGCATCGCCAGGAGGCACGGATGAAGCTCTACGATAGCCCCAGCAAACTCCCGGAAGCGGCGCGAGCCAAAGTCGCCGACTCGCTCAACGAACGCCTTGCAGACGGCCTCGATCTGCACTCGCAGATCAAGGTCGCGCACTGGAACATCAAGGGCCTGCACTTCTCTTCGCTGCACCCGCTGTTCGAGACGTTCGCAGTCGGCCTCGCCACCCACAACGACGCCATCGCGGAGCGCGCGGTCACGCTCGGCGGCCGCGCCTACGGCACCGCGCGCCACGTCGCGTCCAAGTCCAAGCTGCCCGAGTATCCTCAAGAGACGTCACGCGACCTCGATCACGTCCGGCTGCTCGCCGAGCGCATCGAGGTGTACCTGAACGGGCTCAGAGAATCGCGGTCCGTCGCCGAGCAGAGCGCCGACACCGACACGGTGGATCTGTTGACGGGCGTGATCACCGAGTTCGAGAAGCACGCCTGGTTTTTGCGGGCTTCCCTGCAGAGCTAGCCGTCTCACTTTCACCCGGGGCTGAGATCTGCTCGATTGGGGCGTGGCCGACACGAGCCTCGCCGCCTCCTTCGCGACCGCCCGGGCCGAGCCAGCCCTTCGTCCCGGCGCGTTCGGTGAGTTCCTGTTGCTCGGCGGCGCGACGCTGTTCGCGCTGCCGCTGTCGTGGTTTGCGCGGCAAGCGTTCGGGCTCGACGCGGCGGAGCTGGCGGTCGGGTTCACGGCGTTTTACGGCGCGCACCTGATCAACGATCCGCACTTCGCCGTCACGTACCTGCTCTTCTACCGCGACGTACGGCGCCGCGCGTTCGGAGACGCGTTCTCTCCAGCGCAGCGCCTGCGCTACCTGCTCGCGGGCTTTGCCGCGCCGCTGGCCCTGGCCGCCTGGGTCGTGGCTGCGATCGCGTCGGGCGCCCCGAGTCGCCTCGGCCACCTGATGGAGGCGATGTTCTTCCTCGTCGGCTGGCATTACGTGAAGCAGGGGTTCGGGATGTTGAACGTGGTGTCGGCGCGCCGCGGCTTTCGCTACTCGGCGAACGAACGGCGCGTGCTGCTCGTGCACTGCTTCTCGGCCTGGGCTTTCGCCTGGGCGAACCCCTCCGTCTCCGCCTTCGACGTGGAAGAAAAGGGCCTGGTTTACCGCGCGCTCCCGCACCCTCCGCTGCTCGAGGCGCTGGCCGGCGTCGTTCTGCTTCTGAGCTCGGTCGCGCTGGGTGTGACGCTGTTCCGCAAGTGGCGGCGAGAAGGGCGCCTTGGCCTTTATCCGCTCACCGCGTTTCTGGCGACGATCTGGCTGTGGACGATCTTCACCCGCATCGATCCGCTGCTGGTCTACGTGATCCCGGCGCTCCACTCCGTGCAGTACCTGTACTTCGTCTGGCTCTTGCGTCGAAATCAGGCGAGCGCCGACGAGGTGGAGCTCGGACCGCCCGTGCGCGAGCGGCTGCTGCTGCTCGCGGTTGGAGCGCTCGCACTCGGCGCGTTGCAGTTTCACCTGCTACCCGAGCTGCTCGATTCCGCACGGTTTTTGATCCCGAAGCACGCGCCGGCGGAGCTCGGGGCCACGCCGTGGTTTGCGGCGCTGTTCGCGTTCGTCAACATCCACCACTACCTGATGGACGCGGTGATCTGGCGCCGCGAGAACCCCGAGACCCGCTACCTGTACGACTGACTCCGCGTCACCGGAAGTGGATCAGGCCGACCGCGTCGAGATCGAAGCCGGCGTTGTTACCGCTGCCGTCGCGCGCGCGATCGACCAGGCGCACGAAGCGCGCCTCGCCGAGGCCGAGCTCTGCGAGGTCGAAGGCGTCGCCGCCCGTGAGCTCGGGATCGAGCGGATCGAGCTCCAGCGGATCGAAGCGCTCGGTGGGGGTGACGCCGGCGCAGCCTTCGAAGCGGCCGTTGCCGTCGCCCTCCGCGTCGCAGTCGTATTCGACGAAGGTGTCGCCATCGGCGCTGACCGCGACCGCGGCCGGCTCGGCGAAGACCTGTGTGCGATCACCCTCGGGGTAGAAGGGGTTCTCGAACACGACGAAATCCGCTCCCGGCCCGTCTTCGATCGTGCGCTCGCCGAAGTCGAGGACGATCTCGCCGCCGACGCCGAGCGAGAGCACGTCGAGCGAGCCCGCACCGCGGCCTTCGCCGCCGGGCGGGCCGAGCACGATCTCTGGGAAGCGGTCGGCGCCGAAGCCTGCGAAAGCGCCGGGGGTGAACGACACCACGGAGCGGGCGTAGGGGAGCCGGGCGCTCGGATCTTCCCCGCCGGGGTCGCCGTCCGAGCCGCTCGACGAACACGCCGCGGCGAGCAAGAGCCCGCCGAGCGTCGCGATTTTAGCGATCACTGCTCGCTGAGCCTGGTCCAGGGGAAATCGCTGTCGCCGCAGCCGCCGGCTTCCGGATCGCTCGCGTCCGCCACACCCTCGTCGCTGAGCGCCTCCGACAGCGTCTCTCGGCCGAACAGCACGGTGCAGTAATAGAACGACCCGGCTTCCGGCTCGGTCCAGACGATACGGCTGAACACGTCCTGCTCGGGATCCGCGAAATCCGGACCCTTCGAGACGAGCAGGTTCTGCTCGTTGTCGAAGCTGACGATCTCCGAGGACGACGTGAAGTCGTCACCGATGCTGTCCCAGCTCTCGTCGGCGATGATCTCGGTGCCGCCGAAGCTGCTCACCCAGGTACCCGAGATCTCGAGCCCCTCCGGCGTCTCGGGCCCTCCGGCGTCGGGGGTCGTGTCGTCCTCCCCGTCACCGCAGCCGATGAGCACGAGGCTCGAAAGAAGACCAATCGCACGCACGAACGAACGCAGCAGACTCATCACGGGCTCCCTACCGGTCCTTCGCCGGTCGTTGGGGTGGGGCGCTCCGGGGGGGTATCCTGGCTCTCGGCTTGCGACGCCTGCGCGCCTTCCCCGGTTTTCACCGAGTGGCTGGGGGGATGCCCCGTGGCAGGGTCTGTCCGATCACAGTGGCGGGGACCGCGCCGGATTGTTCACCGGCTTCCCGCCCCCGAAACGTAAAACGAACTTTCGGGCGCTTCGTAGTCGCGGTCGTGCTTCGCCGCAAGGGATTTCGCGTCAGCGGGCGGCGTCGAGCGCGGCGCGGAAGAACCGAGAATGGCGAGCGAGCTCTTCGACGTAGCCGCGGACGTCACCGCGCGCGGGCTCGGCGAGCTCTCGGAACGCGACGATGTGCTCGGGCGGCACGAAGCGAAAGGTGAAGTTCACGCGTCGCGTGCGAAAGCCTTCGATGGCCGGCGGCAGCGAGAGCTCCGCGTTCCTCCCGACGCGCTGCACGCGATGCAGGAGGCGATCCTTGTAAACGCTGCCTCCGAAAAGCTGCAGCGAGCCGTCGTCGAGCCACTGTGACAAGAGTGGAGCGCCGGTGGCGCCGCGCTCGACGAACTGGAACAGCGCGCGCTCGCCGATCGACAACGACGCGACGGGCCCGGGCTCGAAATCGCGGTGCTCGCCGACGCGCGCCACATCGACGCTGCGCCCCTGCTCCAGCCGATTGCCGTAGAAGTTGATGAGGCAGGTGTTGAGTCGGAAGCCGCGCGGCACGTCGCTTCCGGGGAACAGTTGGTGAACACGGCGTTCGATCTCGAGGACGAGCCGAGCGAGCACGGGCGGGTAGGGCTCGGCCGCGACGACGCGGTTCTTCACGCGTGGCGGCCGGTAATAGTCGAGGCAGGCGAACTGCCAGCCGCCGAGCCAGTACACGGGACGGAGCAGCCGCCGCTGGGCCCGGCCTTCGGGTCGTGCCTGGCGCTCGGGGTAGCGGTTCTCCCAGATCGGATGCAGCTCCGACAGGTACTCGAGCAGCGCGCTGCGATCCGGCCCGCTCAGGAACTCGCGGAAGTAGTGATGCCCCGGGGCGACCCGAGCACCGAGAGCCCGTGGCGGAGGCCGAACAGCGCCGCCGGCTTTTGCGCGGCGAGGAGCCGGAGCGCGGCTCGCGCCCGCGCGGGAAACAGCGTTTGAAGGCAAGGCGTGTGAGCGCTACCATACTCCGCCGATCGAGCTGCCCCGGGTGCGCGGGTCGGACTGTCGGCGGGCTCGCAACACGGACGCGAGGACGCGAGATAGCTCGCTTCCAGTTTCACTGTAGGCGCGCGTGGCCTAGCATGGCGACCTTGCATGGCTTGCTCCCGAACGGCCGGTGGTGTAGGTACGAAACACTGGTTATCGCACACCCTACTGGCTGATATCCCCGCGGCCGCGCGTTTCAGTCTACGTGTCGTTGGAACTTAGAATATCGAGGCTGTCGTGGAACGCGCTGAAGGAGTCGTAGTCGCCGGCCGCTATCGGCTGACGCGCAAGCTCGGCGCGGGCGGCATGGGCTCCGTCTGGCTCGCCTACGATCTGTCACTCGACACGAAGTGTGCGCTCAAGCTGGTCGACGACGACAAGGCGAAGAGCGAAGAAGTTCGCGTGCGCTTCCAGCGAGAGGCCAAGGCCGCTGCGCAATTGCGCAGCCCGCACGTGGTGGATGTTTTCGATCATGGTGAGTGGAGCGGCGTGCCGTACATCGCCATGGAGTTTCTGGATGGCGAGGATCTGGGGCAGCGCTTGCAGCGCCTCGGCAGGCTCGATCCGGGCAGCACCTACCGCGTGATTTCACATG
>JALYWZ010000027.1 GCA_030852505.1 Myxococcota bacterium
TTGCAGTTCCGCGAGTTCGAGCGGCTCGGCGGCACCGAAACGATCCGCCCCGACGTACGTATCATCGCCGCCACCAACAAGGATATGGAGCGGGCGGTGTCGAGCGGCGCATTCCGCGAAGACCTGTACTACCGCCTCAACGTGTTCACGATCGGGCTGCCCTCGCTGCGCGACCGCCGCGCCGACGTGCCCGCGCTCGCGGAATACTTCCTGTCCAAGTACGCCGGCGAGCACCGGCGCAAGATCTCGCGCGTGTCGAGCGCCGCCTTCGACGTGCTCTGCCAGTACGGTTGGCCCGGCAACGTGCGCGAGCTCGAAAACGTGATCGAGCGCGCGGTCGTCGTCTGTGACGGCTTCGTGATTCAAGAGCACCACCTGCCCGAGTCGATCCGCGTCGCGGCCCGCGAAAAACCTTCGGAGAAGCTCACGCTCAACGAGGCGGTGGCGCGGCTCGAACGGCAGATGATCGAGGAGGCGCTGCGCACACACCGCGGCAACGCCGCCCGCGCCGCGCGCGCTCTCGGCACCACCGAGCGCATCGTGCGCTACAAGGCCGGAAAATACGGCATCGACACCACGCGCTTCCGCGCCTGAGTCGGTCTCGCCGAAAACCGCAAGATGGCCGAACCCGCTCGCCCCCGTATCGCGCTCCTCGAGTCTCGGATGAGCCGCGAGCTCGCGCGGCTGGTCGAGAAGCACGGCGGCGAGCCGGTGTGCGTGCCCGCCGTGCGCGAGTCTTTCGAGCTGTCGCCGGAGCTGCTCTCGAAGTGGATCGACGATCTGCGCGGGGATCGGCACGAGATCGTGATCTTCATGACCGGCGTGGCCGTGTCGCTGCTTTTCGAGGTCGCCGATCAGGTCGGGCGCCGGCCGGACCTGGTAGCGGCGCTCAAGCGGCTGACCACCGTCTGCCGCGGACCGAAACCCACGGCTGCGCTGCGCGGCTTCGGCGTACCTCCCACGCTCACGGCGCGTGAACCCTTCACCTCGGCGGAGCTGATAGACTCGCTTTCTGGGATCGAGCTCAAGGGCCGGCGCGTGATCCTGCTCCACTACGGGGAGCGCAGCGAGACCCTCGCCGAAACGCTGCTCGCGCGCCAGGCGCAGCTCGAAGAGCTGTGGCTCTACCGCTGGCTGATGCCGGAAGACACGGCCGGCCTCGAGGGCCTCGTCCGGGGCCTGATCGGCGGGGAAATCGAGGCGTTGACCATCACGTGCCAGGTGCAGTTCCGGCACCTGATGAGCGTGGCCGAGGCTCTCCACGTCGAACGCGAGCTGGTCCGCGCGCTCAACGAAAAAGTCGTGGTGGCAGCCGTCGGGCCCACCTGCGCCGCGGTGCTTCGTGCCTACGGCGTGCGTGTGCAGGTTCAGCCCGATCACCCGAAGATGGGGCCGCTCGTGATCGCGTTGATGCGTCACCTCGAGCTCGGCTCGCGCGGCGTCGACGCAGCTCCCGCGGAACGCCCGCGCCTCACGCACTGATCGCTGCGGCGCCACGCGCGCGCCGAAACCGCTCCGCGCGCGCGTCGAAACCCCGCTCGCCGGATCGCGAAACAGCTCGGCAACTGCGCAAGAGGGCCGGGAACCGAGAAACGCGAGGGAAACGGCGAAGCCTCCGAGGTGCGTCACAAACTCGTCGCCGTGTGCAGTGGATCTCGACGAGGTTGTCGCACGCCGCGGAGTATGGGGCATGTCCGAGGCGTTTCTAGCCGTCTTTGACGCGGTTTGTGGGGCGTGCAGGGCACGTCGCCGCGCGTGGCACATCGCTTGCGTTTAGTGACTCCGAACGCGGCGCACACGACGCAATTCGATGCGCGCCATTTGCGGAGCGATTCCACTGCACGAAACACAACGCCCCCGAGTTGCTCTCCTCGAAGCGCGGATGAGCCGCGAGCTCGCGCGGCTCGTCGAGAAGCACGGTGGAGAGCCCGTGTGTGTGCCCGCGCTGCGCGAAGGAGCGGAGATCTCGCCCGAGCTCGCGCGTCGCTTGATCGACGCGCTCGCCGGCGATCGCCACGAAATCGTGGTGTTCATGACCGGCGTCGCGGTCTCGCTGCTGTTCGAGGTCGCGGAGCGCATCGGCCGCCGCCCGGAGCTGGTCGATGCCTTGCGTCGGGTCACCACCGTGTGCCGTGGTCCCAAGCCGACCGCCGCCCTGCGAGGCTTCGGCGTCCCGGCCACGCTGACGGCGCGTGAGCCCTTCACTTCGGCCGAGCTCATCGACTCCCTGTCGGGGATCGAGCTCAGCGGGCGGCGCGTGATCCTGCTCCACTACGGTGAACGCAGCGAAACCCTGGCAGAGACCCTGCTCGGGCGTCAGGCGCAGCTCGAGGAGATCTGGCTCTACCGCTGGATGATGCCGGAGGACACGCGAGAGCTCGCAGATCTCGTGGCGCGCATGCTCGCGGGCGAAATCGATGCGCTCGCCATCACCTGTCAGATCCAATTTCGTCACCTGTTCGAGGTCGCCGAGTCGCTCGGTTGCGGCCGCGAGCTCATCGAAGCGTTGAACGAGCGTGTGGTGGTGGCCGCGGTCGGACCGACGTGTGCTGCGATCCTGCGGGCCTATGGCGTGCGCGGTCACGTCATGCCCGAACATCCCAAGATGGGGCCGCTCGTCGTGGCGCTGATGCGTCACCTGGAACTTCGCACTCGCTCTCGAGAAACACCGACCCGTCACCATCTTACCCATTGAGAAAATACGCGAATGACTTGCTTTTCCGCATCCTTCTCTCACGTCGTCCTCACGCGCACGGCCGTCTTTGCTTCGATTCTGCTTTCGAACGCCGTCGTCTGCGCACAGCCCGTCGGCGCCGAGCCACCCATCGCCGAACCCGCGGCGCAGCCGGACGCCGGCAAGCCGAAGCCGCCGGCGTATTCGCTGCCATTCCAGCTGCGCCCCGTGGTCGTCGGCAACGTGATCCGCTCGGACACGGCGATTGCGTTCTACGAGAACCCCGCGAACGGCGAGTCCGGTTCGACGGTCGCGTCGATGTTGCTCGCGAGCTACAAGGTCACCGACGAGCTTGCGCCGCTGCTCCGGCTCGGCATCGTCTCGAACTCGCCGCCCGATGCGCCGACCAACCCCGAGTCAGGCACGGGCTTTTTGAACCCGGTGCTCGGCGTCACGTACGCACCGAAGATTTCGCCGAACTTCAAGCTCGGCCTGTTCCTGGGCGTGACGGTGCCGATCGGCTCCGGCGGCGGCAACGACGCTGAACCGAAGAACGTGATGGCCAACAACGCCGGCATCTTCGCGCGCTCGGCGCTCGACAACGCGATGTTCGCCGTCAACGACTTCGTGGTCTTTCCGGGCGTGGGGGCGGCCTTCACCGACGCTGGTTTCACGGCGCAAATCGAGGCCACGCTGCTGCAGCTCACGCGCGTGAAGGGTGACGCGCCCGCCGTCCCCGACTCGTCCCGCACGAACTTCACGAGCGGTCTGCACCTCGGCTACTTCGTGATCCCCGCGCTGTCTCTCGCGGCCGAGCTCCGCCACCAGCGCTGGTTGTCGACGCCGAAGCTGGTGGAGAACGACACCACCGACACGCTGCGCGACAACACCACGGTCGAGCTCGGTCCGCGCCTGCACATCAAGCTCGGCGAGAAGAGCTGGTTCCGTCCCGCCGTCGGTTACGTCATCCCGCTCGACGATCCGATGAAGGACCGAAAGTACAAGATCATCCATCTGGATCTGCCGTTCGTGATCTGAGCGACTCACCCAAAAAGAAGGACATGCCCATGATTCGCAAACTCCCTCGCCGCCGCCTGTTGCTGGGTGCCGCCGCCGCCACCGCCACCGCCAGCCTGTCGGGCTGCAGCAAGAAGTCCGAAGCCGCCTCGAACACCGAAGCGCTGCCGAGCGCAGCCCCTGCAGCGCTCGGGAGCGCCGCCAAGAGCGCGCCGGAACACCCCGACATGCGCTTCGGAATGATCGCGCTCACGGACTGCTCACCGATCGTGATCGCCCACGAAAAAGGCATCTTCAAGAAGTACGGCATCAACTCCACGGTCGTGAAGGGAGCGAGCTGGGCGGCGATCCGTGACTCGCTCTCGAACGGCGACATCCAGGCCACGCACATGCTGATCGGCATGCCGATCGCATCCACCATGGGCCTGCTCGGGTCGCCTAAGAAGCCGATGATCATCCCGTGGATGCTGAACCGTAACGGCCAGGCGATCACCGCGAAGATGGATCTGAAGGGCAAGCTGTCCA
Source organism: Myxococcota bacterium (assembly GCA_030852505.1). Lineage (GTDB taxonomy): Bacteria > Myxococcota_A > Polyangia > Polyangiales > Polyangiaceae > PMG-095. Next base: position 4,217 of record JALYWZ010000027.1, read on the forward strand.
CCGATGCCAAGGTGCTGAAGCCGCTCGTCGATCAGGCCAGGGCCGCCGGCACGCCGATGACGTTTGCGATGACGTTTCCGCCCGGAACCCACGCGATGTGGATGCGGTACTACCTGGCCTCGGGCGGTATCAACCCCGACAAGGACGTGGCGCTCGTCACCATCCCGCCGGCGCAGATGGTGGCCAACATGAAGGTCGGCAAGATGGACGCGTTCTGCGTGGGCGAGCCCTGGAACGCGCGCTCGATCGCCGACGGCATCGGCTTCACCGCCATCACCACCCAGGAGATCTGGAAGGACCACCCCGAAAAAGTCTGTGCTTTTACCGAGGAATTTGCGGCCAAGAACCCGAAGACGGTGAAGGCCGTGCTCAAGGCGCTGCACGAGGCGAGCGTGTGGCTCGACGACCTCAAGAACCGGCCCGAGCAAGCCGCGATCGTCTCGCGTCCGACGTACATCAACTGCCCGCCGGAGCTGATCCTCGGACGCCTGCTCGGAGACTACGACTACGGCGACGGGCGCAAGAAGAAGGACGAGAACTACATGATCTTCCACGATCGCGACTGCAACTACCCGCAGGCGAAGTTCTCGAAGTGGTGGCTCACGCAGTTCCGTCGCTGGGGCATGGTCGATGGCACACCGGACTACGAGGGCGTGACGAAGCAAGTCATGCGCGCCGACATCTACACGGAGGCCATGAAAGAGCTCGGCGTAGACGTGAAGGGCGAAGACGACTCTCCGATAACGCTCTTCGATGGTGCGACTTTCGACCCGAAAGATCCGGAAAAACACGCGACCTCGTTCGCGGTTCACAGCATGAAGGCCTAGGCAGACATGGTCGCGAGACGCTCAGGAAACCTAGTCAACCGCAACGTTCAGTCAGCACAAGGGAAAGGGATCAGGCATCCATGAACAGCTTCACCCGCGAGAAACTGGAGAAGCAGATCGGGCTTCTGGTGTTGCCTCTGATCGGCGGGGTGATCGTGGTCGCTCTGTGGGCGGCCGCGAGCGGCACCGTCGCGACCAACTTGCCTTCGCCGGCCCGCACCTGGGAGGCGAGCCGGCTGTACATCCTGGAGCCGCTCGAAAAGCGCGGCGAGCTCGACCAGGGGATCCTGCTCTTTACCTGGTACTCGCTGACGCGCGTGGCCAAGGGCTACGTGATCGCGATCTTGCTCGGTACTCCGCTCGGGTTCTTGCTCGGCATGAGCAAGTTCTTCCGGTCGAGCTTCGATCCGATCGTGCAGATCCTGCGTCCGGTCTCGCCGCTCGCGTGGCTGCCGCTCGGGCTCGTGTTGTTCCACAAGCCGGAGCCAGCCGGCACCTTCACCATCGCCATGTGCTCGATGTGGCCCACGGTGCTGAACACGGCGCTCGGCGTGCGCTCGGTGCCGCAGGATTACCTGAACGTGGCGAAGGTGCTGAAGCTGTCGAAGCTGAAGACGCTCGTCAAGGTGATGGTGCCGGCGGCGATGCCGTACATGTTCACCGGCTTCCGGTTGAGCCTCGGCATCGCCTGGCTCGTGATCGTGGCGGCCGAGATGCTGACGGGCGCGCCCGGCGTCGGCGGCTTCCTTTGGCAGGAATACAACAGCTTGATCTACGAGCACATCATCCTGTGCATCCTGACCATCGGCTTCGTCGGCTTCGTGCTCGACCGCATGATGGGGCTCGTCGAGAAGCGACTGCGTACGGGCTGAGAGGCACCCAAATGGCGATACTCGAGCTAGAACACGTTCATAAGTCGTTCGGTACCAGCCACGTTCTCTCGGACGTGTCGCTGTCGGTCGAACAGGGTGAGCTGGTCGCGATCGTCGGCTTCTCGGGCGCGGGCAAGTCCACGCTGATGGCCTTGCTGTCGGGCCTCTCGAAGCCCGACCAGGGAAGGGTGCTGTTCAAGGGCAAGCCCGTGGAGGGCCCTTCCCCCGAGCGCGGCGTGGTCTTCCAGAACTACTCGCTGTTACCGTGGCTCAGCGCATTCGAGAACGTGGAGCTCGCGGTGCGCGAGGTGTTCTCGAAAGACTCGCGCAACGTTCAGCGCGAGCGCGTCGCTCGCTATCTGGAGATGGTGGGCCTCACCTACGCGAAAGAGCGCCGCCCGGCGGAGCTGTCGGGCGGCATGCGCCAGCGCGTGGCTCTCGCGCGAGCGCTCGCGATCGAGCCAGAAGTGCTGCTCATGGACGAGCCGCTCAGCGCGCTCGACGCGCTCACCCGCGCCACGCTGCAGGACGAGATCGAGCGCATCGCCCGCGTCTCGGGCAAGACGATCCTGCTCGTCACCAACGACGTGGACGAGGCGATCCTGCTCGCCGACCGCATCGTCCCGCTCAGCGCCGGCCCGGAAGCGACGCTCGGCGCGCCGACTCCGGTCGAGATCGCGCGCCCGCGCGATCGCCGAGCCATGAACCACGACCCCCATTTCCGTAAAATCCGTGCTTCCGTCACGGATTATTTGCTCGAGACGCAGCGCGTACGGCGCGCGCGCTCGGCCGCAAACCGGCGCGTTGCCGCCGAGTCCGCATTGCCCGTGGAGAGCCCGGCTTGAACTCCAAGTATCTCGAAATCTTCAAGCTCTTGAAGGTGTATCCGACACCTCGAGGGCAAGCGATCATCGTCAAGGACTTCGACCTCAGCGTGTCCGAAGGCGAGTTCGTGACGCTGATCGGCCACTCCGGCTGCGGCAAATCGACCGTGCTGTCGATCGTGGCCGGCCTCAACACGGCCACCAACGGCGGCATCGTGCTGGCGGGCAAAGAGGTGGTCGAGGCCGGCCCCGACCGGGGCGTGGTCTTCCAGGCGCCGTGTTTGCTGCACTGGCTCAGCGCCGTGGACAACGTCCTGCTCGGCGTGGACCAGGTGCGGCCGGAGCTCTCGAAGGAGGAGCGCCGGAAAATCGCCGAGCACACGCTCGAGCTGGTCGGTCTCGGGGACTCGTTCGAGAAGAAGCCAGCCGAGCTGTCGGCGGGCATGCGCCAGCGCGTGGGATTGGCGCGCGCCTTCGCGCTCTCGCCCAAGCTGCTGCTGCTCGACGAGCCGTTCGGCATGCTCGACTCGCTCACGCGCATCGAGCTGCAGAGCGTGCTCATCGACCTCTGGGCGCAGGACCGAAAGACCGCGCTGATGGTCACGCACGACGTGGACGAAGCGCTGTTCCTGTCCGACCGCATCGTGATGATGACCTCGGGACCCGAAGCCCACGTCGGCGAAATCCTGACCGTGCCGTTCGCCCGCCCGAGAAATCGCCACGACGTCACCGAGCACCCCGACTACTACGTGCTCCGCGAACGTTTGATCGCGTTCCTGGAAGAGCAGGGCCACGGCAAGGCCGCGCCGCCACCTCAGTCGGCGCCGCAGCCCCGCGGCCTGATGGGTTTCCTACGCGGTCTAGTGCCCAGCGCGGCGATGCGCACCTGACGGCGCCGCGCTCGAGAACTTACAACGCGTACAGCGACGGCAGCAGCCCGCGCTTCACGAGCACCTTGACGATCGCGTCGGCGACCTCGTCGGCGTCTTCGGCGTCGAACTTGACCTCGATGTCGGGGTTCGCGGGGGCCTCGGCGATTGGGCCCTGATGGCCGGGGCCGTAGTCGCCGCGCGCGTCGCGCAGCTTGCGGATCGCGGACGACGTGTTCACGTAGACCTCGACGAAGCGCTCGGGGCCGACGGCGGAGCGGATCGCCTCGCGGTCGGCGCTGAGCGGTGAGGCGTAGGCGAAGATCGCGATCAGCCCGGCGTCGGTGAAGCGGCGCGCGAGCTCGGGCGTTTGCTCGGGGCTCGAGCCATTGCGCTCGAGGCCCTGCGACAGGCCGTCGTCGGGGTCGACGACCATGGCCAGGCGCTTGATGTCGAACAGGCGGCGTTCGAGGGCGTAGGCGATCACGCTCTTACCCGAGGCGGGCAAGCCCGTGAGCCACACGGTGCAGCCCTTCTGGCCCAGGCGCTCGCTGCGCTCGTCGGCGCTCACCTGCGAGTGCGGGTGCTCGACCACCGGACGGCGTTGGCTGGCGCGCGCTTCCGGCGCTTCGCCCTCGAGGATCATCCCGGCGGCGACCGTGTTGTTGGTGAGCGAGTCGATCAGGATGAAGGCGCCGGTGCCGCGGTTGTTGCGGTACGGATCGTGGAACAGCGGCCTGTGGCAGGAGATCGTCACGCGGCCGATGTCGTTGAGCTCGAGCCGCGCGGCGGGCTCCTGCTTCAAGGTCTCGAGATCGGTCGTGTAGGCGACCTGCTCGACCTCGGCGCGCACGCTGCGCGTCGTGTGCTTGAGCAGGTAGCTCTTCTGACGGTCGAGCGGGCGCTCGCTCATCCACACCAGCATCGCGTCGAAGCGCTGCGCGACCACCGGCAGGTTGTCGGGGTGCACGAGCATGTCGCCGCGGCTGATGTCGATCTCTTCGGCGAGCCGCAGCGTCACGCTCATCGGCGCGTACGCCTCCTCGAGCGACCCGTCCGCGGTGTCGATGCCGACGACCTGAGTCGTCTTGCCCGAAGGCAGCACCTGGATCGTGTCGCCGCTGCGGATCACGCCGGAGGCGATCGTGCCCGAGAAGCCGCGATAGTTCAGGTCGGGGCGCAGCACGTACTGCACCGGGTACCGGAAATCCGTCTGGTTCACGGTCTCGCTCACCGGAACGCGCTCGAGGTGCTCGAGCAAGGTCGGGCCGTCGTACCAGCCCATGTTCGGGCTCCTGTGCACCACGTTGTCGCCGGCCAGGGCGCTCACTGGAATGAAGGTGACGCCACGGAACCCGAGCTGGCTCACGAACTCCGAGAAGTGCGCGCTGGTCTTCTTGAACACCTCTTCGGAGTAGCCCTCGAGGTCCATCTTGTTCACGCACACCGCGAGCTGCGGAATGCCGAGCAGCGAGGCGATGTAGGCGTGCCGTCGCGATTGCTGCAGCACGCCGAGGCGCGCGTCGATCAGGATGATGGCGACGCTGGCCGTGGACGCGCCGGTGGCCATGTTGCGCGTGTACTGCACGTGCCCGGGCGTGTCCGCGATGATGAACTTGCGCTTGTTGGTCGAGAAGTAGCGATAGGCGACGTCGATCGTGATGCCCTGCTCGCGCTCCGCCTTCAGGCCGTCCGTGAACAGCGAGAAGTCGATCTCGAGGCCCGCGCGCGAGGAGGCGCGCTTCACGGCCTTCAGCTGATCCTCGTAAACCCCGTGGGTGTCGTGCAAGAGCCGCCCGATCAGCGTGGACTTGCCGTCGTCGACGGAGCCCACGGTGACGAACCGCAGCAGCTCCTTCTGCTGGTGCTGTTGCAGGTAGGCGTGGATATCCTGACGGATGAGCTCGGTTTCCGGCTTCGTGGGCTGCATTCTGGGGCCTAACTCGCGCTTAGAAGTAGCCTTCGCGCTTCTTGGCCTCCATCGAGGCCTCTTCGTCGTGGTCGATCAAGCGCCCCTGGCGCTCGGAGTACTTGGTGAGCAGCATCTCGCGGATGATGTCGGGCAGCGTGGTCGCGGTCGAGCGCAGCGCGCCCGTCAGCGGGTAGCAGCCGAGCGTGCGGAACCGCACCATCTCGAGCTTCGGCTTCTCGCCGGGCTCGAGCCGCATGCGCTCGTCGTCGACCATGATCAACGTGCCTTCGCGCTCCACGACCGGGCGCTCCGCCGCGAAGTACAAGGGGACGATCGGGATGTTCTCGAGGTGGATGTAGAGCCAGATGTCGAGCTCGGTCCAGTTCGACAACGGGAAGGCGCGGATGCTCTCGCCCTTGTTGATCTTGGCGTTGTAGACGTTCCACAGCTCCGGGCGCTGGTTCTTCGGATCCCACTGGCCGTAGCGATCGCGGAACGAGTAGATGCGCTCCTTGGCGCGCGAGCGCTCCTCGTCGCGGCGAGCGCCGCCGAACGCCGCGTCGTACCCGCCGTCACGCAGCGCCGCGAGCAGCGCGTGCGTCTTCATGATCGTCGTGTACTTGGAGCTGCCGTGATCGAAGGGGTTGATGCCCTCCTCGACGCCCTGCTTGTTGGTGTGGACGCGGAGCTCGAAGCCGTTCTCGGCGCAGAAGCTGTCGCGGAACGCGATCATCTCCCGGAACTTCCAGGTCGTGTCGATGTGGAGCAGCGGGAACGGCAGCTTTCCTCGGTGGAAGGCCTTCTTCGCCAGGTGCACCATCACCGACGAGTCCTTGCCGATCGAGTACAGCATCACGGGCCGCTCGAACTCGGCCACGACCTCACGGAGGATGTGGATGCTCTCGGCTTCGAGCTGCTTCAGGTGCGAGAGGTGATGGTCGAGCGCCGGCTTGAGGTCGGCAGCAGTCGCGAGCATGGCGGCGCCGATGTAGCACTAAATTCATCGGAAATTAGGAAGAATTAATAACCGATTGAATTTGCTGAATATTTGCGGGTTGAGTGCCGTCGCGGATGGTCGGCCCGCGGTCCTGTTCGCGCGTTGGTTGGGCTCAGGGCACGGCGGGGCTCAAGGCATCGAGCCGGACCTCGAGCCCGCGGGCACGCTCGAGCCGCGACAGGTAGTCGCTCCTCGCGATCACGTGGGCGCCGAGCGAGCTCAGGTGCGGGGTCAAGAACTGCACGTCGAACAGCTGGATGCCCGCGCCGAACAGCGAGCGAACGGCGCAGATCAGCGCGACCTTCGAGGCGTTGGTGCTGCGGTGGAACATGCTCTCCGCGGCGAAGAAGCCCCCGAGCTGCACGCCGTAGAGGCCGCCGACCAGGCGCTCGGCGTCCCAGACCTCGAAGCTATGCGCGTGCCCGCGCCGGTGCAGCGCCACGTACGCGCTGATCATCTCCGGCAGGATCCAGGTGCCCTCGTCGCGTTCGTCGCCGCAAGCTCGCATCACCGCTTCGAAGGCGGTGTCGAAGCTCACGCGAAAGCGGCCCTGGCGCAGCACGCGCTGCATGCTGCGAGAAACGTGGAGTCGCTCGCCGTCGAGGATCGCTCGTGGATTGGGGCTCCACCACAACGGCGGGAGCCCCTGGTCGTACCAAGGGAAAATCCCTCGGGCGTAGGCCGCGAGAAGCCACTCCGGGGCCACCACACCGCCCACCGCCACGAGACCGCGATCGTCTGCTTGCTCGGGATCCGGAAAGGTGGGCTTCTCCCGGGCAGACAGCACCATCGGCAGTGCGCGACTCACCGCCCGAGTGTACTCCTCGACGCCGCGGAGCGAGCGCGCCGTGTGAGCGCGCAGGTGCGTCGATTATGTGGGGGAAAGCCCGCGGAAGTAGTCAACAATCGGTGAGAATGCCCCGAACCGGCTGCGTCAGCACGCGGGGTGAGCATCGGGGCTTAAATCGCTTGTGCTTCAGGCGTATCCATTAGTAATGCCCGCTCCGACCAGACCAGGCTCCGGCGAATACCCGACGGTGCTCTCCGTGTTGCCGCAAGCCGGCGAGTTGGGCGTCGAAGCGATCACGGCCAAACTCGTCTCGCTGTTTCAATCTCAGGAGTACGAGCCGCCGTTGCTGCCCGGAGTCGTGCTCGAGTTGATGACGCTGAGCTGGAAACCGGACGTCACCGCTCAGGAGATCGTGGTCGTCTTGAGCCGCGATCCGATGCTCGCGAGTCAGCTCCTGAAGCTATCGCAGAGCACGCTGTACCGCGGCGCACAGGTTCGCTCGTTGCACGACGCGGTCGTCCGCCTCGGCCTGCGCCGCGTTTCTGATCTGTTCTGCCGCGCAGCGCTCGAGATGCGCGTATTCCGAGCGCCGGGCTACGAGAACGATATGGCCCGGCTGCGCACGCACTCCGCGTTCACCGCCGAGCTGACCCGGCTCATCTGCCGTGAAACCGAGGTTCCGAGCGACTACGCATTCCTGTGCGGGTTGCTCCACGACGTGGGCATCGCCGCCTGCATCATCGCGCTGAACGAGGTGGCTCAGTCGGGGCCCGGGGTCACGCTCCAAGCGGCGTGGCCGGCCGTGCGCGAGCTGCACGAGTGGGCCTCCGAGTTTCTGGCCAAGACCTGGGCTTTCCCGCCGGATCTCGTGCGCGTGCTCGCGACCCACCACGGCGTCGAGGCCGATCCCGCCGATCGCCAGGTGCTCGCCGCGCTTCAAATCGCCGACGCGCTCGCCGACGAGGTCGGCTACGGCTTCCACGCGGAGATCCCCGAAAGCCAACTCAAGAGGGCTGCCAAGGTGCTCGGCCTCGATCTGATCCGCGTCGAGAAGCTGCGAGACACCGCCAAAGAGCTCGCCGAAGCGTTCAGTCACTGAGGCGTCCTCGTGTGAGGAAAGGTGAGCCGGCGCGTGACGGTGCTTGCCTCGCGCGCCGTCACGCTGCGTGTCCGTCCTGGTCCGTTCGAGGGTAGTGTTAACCCGCAGCGAGAAGGCGTCGTTCGTCGACGAGCTCGCACCGGAGGGTCCACATGTCCAGTCTGGCCGAAAGGTACAGCCTCACGCAGCAGATCCAGGAGACGGCGGCGACCCGGGTTTTCCGCGGCTTTCGCTGCTCGGACCTGCTGCCGGTGGTGGTCAAGCGCCCGCGCCACGAGTTCCCGAGCGACGCCGAGATCCTTCGACTCGAGCACGAGTATTCGATCCTCCGCAGCATCGACTCGCCCTACGTGGCGCGCGCGCTGGGGCTCGAGAGGTCGGGCAACACACTGGCTCTGGTGCTCGAGGACGCGGGCGATGCGTCGCTCGAGAGCCTGGTCCGGGAGCCGTCGCTGGCTCTGGAACGCGCGCTCGAGGTGTCGGTGGCGCTCGCCGGCGCCGTCGTCTCGATCCACGAGCGCGGGATCATCCACAAGGATCTGAAACCGGAGCACTTCCGGTTCGATCGCGAGCACCCGGAGCGGGTCAAGTTGATCGACTTCGGGATCGCGACGCGGCTGACACGTGAGGCCGAGCTCGGTTCGGCGCTGACGGAGCTCGAGGGCTCGCCTGCCTACATTTCTCCCGAGCAGACCGGCCGCATGAACCGCGGGGTCGACGATCGCTCGGATTTGTATTCGCTCGGAGTGACGCTCTACGAGCTCTTCACCGGGCGCCTGCCGTTCGAGTCCACGGATCTGCTCGAGCTGGTGCACAGCCACATCGCGCGTCCGCCGCCCCCGCTCGAGCGGATCCGGCCGGGGCTACCGGCGCCGCTGTGCCGGCTCGTGCTCAGGCTGTTGTCGAAGGTCGCGGACGACCGTTACCAGAGCGCCGCCGGTGTCCGGCGGGATCTGGAGCACTGCCTCCATGCGTATCGCGCGGGCGGTACGATCGCGGAGTTCGACCTCGGCACGCACGACCGTCCGCGAGAGCTCCGCATCCCGCAGCAGCTTTACGGACGCGAGCGCGAGCTATCTACCTTGATGGCGCGCTTCGAGGCGGTGAAGGCCGGCTCCTGCGAGCTGCTCCTGCTCGCCGGCTATTCGGGCATCGGCAAGACCGCGCTGGTCAAGGAGCTCGAGCGCCACCTCGGGCTCGGCGGGCGCTTCGTGTCCGGCAAATTCGATTATCTGAATCGCAGCGAGCCGTACGGCGCGATCGCGCGCGCCTCGCGCGAGCTGATCCAGGCCACGCTGGCGGAGCCAGAAGCCGCGCTCGCGAGCCGGAGAGCGCTGTTGTCGCAGGCGCTAGGAGCGAACGCCGGCGTGCTCGTCGAGCTCTTGCCCGAGCTCGAGCTCTTGCTCGGCCCCCAACCGCAGCCGCTGCCGGTCGGTCCGAACGAGGTGCAGCTGCGCTTCGAGCTCGCTTTCGAGAACTTCTTGTCGAGCTTCAGAGGTCAGGGTCAGCCGCTCGTGGTGTTCCTCGACGACCTGCAGTGGGCGGATTCGGCGTCGTTGAATCTGTTGAAACGGCTGCTCACCAGCGGCGCTTCGGGACACCTGCTCTTGGTCGGCGCCTACCGCGACAACGAAGTGGACTCGGTGCACCCGCTCGGCATGCTGATCGACCAGCTCGCCCAGGCCGGCGCGGCGATCACCCGGCTCGCGCTCGAGCCGCTCACGGCCCCGCACGTCGCGCGCTTGGTGGCCGCCACCGTCGGCGCGAGCGAAGCCGAGGTCCGCCCCCTGTGCCAGATCTTGCTGGCCAAGACCCACGGAAACCCTTTCTTCTTGGGACAGTTTCTCGAGACCCTGTACCGCGAGGGCTCGCTCTACTTCGACGACGCGCGCGCTCGCTTCCAGTGGGACCTCGCGCGGGTCTCGAGCACGCTCGCCACCGACAACGTGGTCGATTTTCTGCTCGAGCGACTGCGCAACCTGCCGCCTGCGACCCAGGAGCTCGTGCGCTTCGCCGCCTGCGTCGGGTACCGCTTCGACGTGCGGACGCTGTCGTTGGTCTCCGGTAAGGCGGCACGCGAGGTGATGTCCGATCTGTGGCCAGCGCTGCAGGAGGGCTTGGTGTTGCCGCTCGACGGGAACTATCGCTACGCCGACGTGGTGGCGCTCGACGAGACCGTGGCTCCGCCGAACGCGCAGTACCGGTTCCTGCACGACCGCGTCCAGCAAGCTGCCTATGCGCTGACCGAGCCCGAGAAACGCGCCGGTGTGCACCTCTGCATCGGCCGCCTGCTGCTCGGGTCCGGCTCGGAACCAACGCGCATCGAAAACTTGTTCGAGGTCACGGACCACCTGAACCGTGGTCGCGCGCTGATCACGGATCCAACGGAAAAATTGGGTCTTTCTCGGCTCGACCTGCTGGCGGCGACTCGCGCTCGTAACGCCGCCGCGCCTGAAGCCGCGCTGCGCTACCTCGGTGTGGCGCGCGAGCTCGCGCGC
>JALYWZ010000226.1 GCA_030852505.1 Myxococcota bacterium
CTGTCCGAACGCCGGACGACAGCGTGCGCACCAGCTCGAGCGCGTCGTCACTCGGGCGGGCGAACGGCGCGAGCGGCGCCGCTTCCCGCGCTCCGGCCGCGTAGCGCACGGCCACGAAGGCGCGCTGAAAATCGGCGTCCGTCAGCCAGCCGTTGGAGTCGTTCATGCCGCGTTCACAGCTTGTCGGAGAACCGGCCAGCGCGCCAATCAGACGCGCTCGACCACCACCGCCACCGCTTCTCCCCCGCCGATGCAGAGGGTGGCCAGGCCGCGCCGCAGCTTTTCGCTCTTCAACGCGAACAGCAAGGTGGTCAGCACCCGGGCCCCGGAAGCACCGATGGGATGACCGAGCGCCACCGCGCCGCCGCGAACATTGACCCGCTCCGGATCGGCACCGGACAGACGCGTGCACGCCAGGGTGACGCACGAGAAGGCTTCGTTGATCTCCCAGAGGTCGATGTCGCGAGCCGTGAGGCCGAGCCGCTTCAGGGTGTTCTCGATCGCGAGCGCTGGCGCGGTCGTGAACCACTCCGGCGCGCGCGCACCCGCGCCCCAACCGGCGATGCGCGCGAGCGGCGTGAGCCCATGCTTCTTTACGGCGTCTTCGCTCGCCAGCACGACCGCCGCGGCGCCGTCACTCAGGCTCGAGGCGTTGGCGGCGGTGATCGTGCCCTGCTTGTCGAACACCGGCTTGAGCTCCGCGAAGCGACTCGGATCGCCACGCCCCGGCTCTTCGTCGGCCGTCACCTGCGTCTCGCTTCCCTTCTTGCCCGGGACACCGACCGCGACGATCTCTTCCTGAAAGGCGCCGGAAGCGATGGCGGCGCGCGCACGGCGGTAGCTCTCCGCAGCGAACTCGTCCTGTTGCTCGCGGCTGATGGACAGCTCCCTGGCGCACAGCTCGCCGGCCTGGCCCATGTGGAAATCGTTGTACGGGTCCCACAATCCGTCGAAAATCATGCCGTCGACGAGCTTGCCGTCGCCCATCCGGTAGCCGGTTCGGGCTTGTCGCAGGTAGTACGGCACGTTCGACATCGACTCCATGCCGCCGGCCACGACGAGCGAGGCATCACCCGTCACGATTGTGCGAGCGCCGAGTACGACGGCCTGGAGCCCGGAACCGCACACCTTGTTGACGGTGGTGGTCGGGACTTTGTCGGGCAAGCCCGCGTGCAAGCTGGCTTGCCGCGCCGGGGCCTGGCCAAGCCCGGCGGACAGCACGTTGCCGAAGAACACCTCGTCGACCACGTCGCTGCCGAGCCCAGCGCGCTCGACCGCGGCGCGGATCGAAGCGGCGCCGAGGCGCGGCGCGGGCAACGGAGAGAGGGCTCCGAGGTACGAACCGATCGGCGTGCGGGCAGCGCTGACGAGATAGACGTTCGGGGCGGGCATGGCGACCCGCAGCCTAGCACTCCTGTCGGAATGTCTCGCCCTCGGCTGCGGCCGCGGCCGCCCACGCCGGGCTCTTCCCTACGCTGCCAGTTGCTCGGCGATGCGGCGCAAGACCGGGCCGGTGTCGTCGGTGATGATGTTGCCGTGCGAGACCACGATCCGCCGCAGGTTCGGGATGTCCGCCCAGTGCTCGAGCTGAGCCTTGAGCGCGGATTCGTCCTTGACCTCGCGCAGCTTGATCACCGGCGGAAGATGCGGCTCTTCACCGGTCAGGCCGAGCGTCCTCAAGAGCCAGCCCGAGAAGCCAGGACGATTCGCCAGATTGAAGATCAGGTCGTTCAAGACCAGCGTCGTACCGGTCTGGTTTTCGACGACGAGCGCGCCTTCCCGGTCTCCGGTTCCCGGCACCGTGACGAAGCGTATGTCCGGATCGCCCAGGTCCACGTCTGCCGCGTTGACGGGCACCACGTCTTCGACGCGCTTTTGCGCACCGCGCGGCGCGACCACGATCAACGACGGATAGCGATCCTTGTAAACGCGCGCGTCCGTCCGGTGGATGTCGTTCGGGACGATCAGATACTCGGGCGTTCCGAACGCCTCGAGTGCGCTCATTTCTGCCTCGTCGAGCGCGATCGCGCTGTAGATCACCAGACCTCCGTCGCGCAACCTCACGCACGTCATGCGTCGCTCGACGTCTCCGAGCGGCATGTGGATGCGACCCGTCACAGTGAGGATGTTGTCGTCGAGTCGCGTCAGCTTTCCGTGCGGTAACACGGTCCATTCGCGAAAGGGCTTGCTCATGGCTGGTTCCTCCTGCGCGTTACGGATGCAAGCGCCGGGCCTCGAAATCCGGGGGATTTGCCCGTTGCGGCGTGGTAGACGCGGGTCCGTGCCCGACGCGCCCCGAACGGCCAGCGAGCTCCCAGACGTCGAAGCCTGGGCGGAGCACTACATCCTGAGCGCGGAGCTGTGGGTGAAGCTCGCTCCGCCGCCAGTTCCGGGCCGCTTTCGCGAGGGCGCCGTGCCGGTGCGGATCGCCGGGCCAGGGCGACCGCCCGAGCTCCGCCTCGCCCGCCGAGGCGAACGCACGCCCAGGCTCGAGGCGCTCAAGGAGCCTCACTACCGCGCGCGCATGCTGCACACGTTCTGGCACCACGAGCTCCAGGCGGCGGAGCTGATGTGTTGGGCGGTGCTCGCCTTCGCGGACGCCGAGCCCGAGTTTCGCCGCGGCCTCATCGGTATCTGTCTGGACGAGATCCGTCACATGAACCTGTACCGCACGCACATCGAAGCGCTGGGCGAGCGGATCGGAGCGTTCGGGATCCGCGATTGGTTCTGGAAGCGAGTGCCCACTTGCCGCAGCAAGCTCGCGTTCGTGTCGTTGATGGGCATGGGCCTCGAGGCCGCGAACCTGGAGCACGCGCCGAACTTCGCGGCGCTGCTCCGCAGCGCGGGCGACGAGACGGCTGCGGCGATCCAGGACCAGGTCGCGCGCGAAGAGCTCGCGCACGTCCGCTTCGGCACCACCTGGTTTCGTCGCTGGACGGGCGGTTGCGACTTCCACGCCTGGCTTGCGGAGCTGCCTCCGCCGCTCTCACCGTGGGTGCTGAAGTCCGAGCCACTCGCGGCGAGCGCGCGGCTCAGCGCCGGCATGACCCCGGAGTTCCTCGAACAGCTCGTGGCCTACGTGCCGACGGCCAAGGGTCGGGTCGCGCCCGCTTACGACAGCGGCGAATGAGCGTGCGCTTCGCCTGGGTGTTGAACCTCGACGCCGAGCTCGAGCTCGCGCAACGAAGCTACGCGCCGCGCGCCCGGGTGACCGAGCAGCTCGCGCTCTACGGACGCGACTCACGGCGCTTGCTGGGGCCGAACGACGCGCTGATTTCAGGACCTGCGCCAACCAGCGCGCCGCTCGAGCCGTCCGCGGGTTTTCTGGGGCGCGCGTGGTGCCCGACACCGCGGGCGCTTTCGCGGTTCGCCTCCGCCGGTGTCGAACCGGAGCCGCATCCGGAGCCGAGCGTGCTCCGGCGCGTCAATCACCGGCGCTTTGCGCACGAGCTCGGCGGAGGTCTGCCGGGGCAGCGCTACCTCCAGAGTCGCGACGAGCTCGGGCAAGTGCTGCGAGATGCCACGACGCCGCTGCTGCTCAAGCGACCGCTCGCGTTCGCGGGCCGCGGCCAGCAACGCGTGTACGCTCATTCGAAGCTCACGGACAAGGAGCGGTCGTGGATCGCGGCGTCTCTGCGCGACGACGGGCTGATCGTGGAGCCGCTCGTCGAACCGCTGCTCGAGGTCAGCGTGCATGGCTTCATCTGGCGCGACGGGCGGCACGAGCTCGGGCTCGCCTGTGTTCAGAGCGTGAGCGACCGCGGAGTGTTCCGCGAGATCCGCCGCGCGCGAGCCGGTGAGCTCTCCGACGACGAGCTCGAAGCCCTGCTCGATCGCGCCACAGCGACCGCCAGCGCGCTGTTCGAAGCGGGATACTTCGGTCCGTTCGGGATCGACGCCTACCGTCACCGCGCCGGGTTCTGCGCGCTGAGCGAGATCAACGCGCGGTACAGCATGGGCTTCGTGACGGGGTTTCCGCGGCCGCCGCACGAGCTCGTGCTCTGAGCGCTGAGCCCGCGGTTACTTGAAAAAGCCCTGACGGCGCTGCTTCTCGGCGTCACTCACGGCGTGGACGGTGCGGATCACCAGCGCGAACCGCGTCTTCCGGCTGGCGGCGCGGCCGAGAAACTCGGAGAGCGCCTCGAGATCGCGACGCAGCGCGGCCTCTGCCGCCGAAACCTGCGGAGTTATCGCCTTGATCGTGGCGACGGCCAGCGCGGGCTCGTGCCACTTCATCGGCTCGCCGTAGAAATCGTCGACGAAGCCGAAGCTCGACAGCGGGTTCGCGCCCGCGGCCGCGGCCAGCTCGTCGAGGTGCTCCGAGTTCTTGGCCAGGGCATCCCCGCCGCTGAAGGGCTCGGGCTCGCCGAGGCTCTTCTCGAAGTAGGGCACGACCCGGGGAACGAGCAGCGCGCGCAGCGTGCGGTAGCAGATGAACCCGCCGAAACCGGCAATGCCGAGCAGCAGCAAGCCGAACACGACGCGCAGCGGCAACCAAGCCGAGCCCGCGAACCAGGCTATGGCTCCCCCCAGCGGGAGCAGCAACAAGAGCGCCACGGCGACGGCAGCGCGCTTGCCTTCGTCGACGAAGATCTCGCGGTAGCGCGCCGGGTAGCCGCGCCAGTAAGAGAAGCGAGGTTTTCGAGTCTCTGCGTCAGGCGCGGGCATGTCCGGTCCGACCGGAATGCCTATCACGAATCCGCGCGTTCGGGATCGGTCAGGAGCTCAGGTAGCGGTCTACATTCTTCTGGATGCGCGAGAGCGGCTCGCTCAGGTCCGGCTCGAAGCTCTGACCGGTGATGCGCTCGATGGCGGTGAGGTAGCGCCGCGACGCCTCGACCTTCACCGCGTCCGGGATTTCCGGGATCGGCCCGTCGCCGCGGAAGCCCTGGTCGGCCAGAAAACGCCGGACGTACTCCTTGTCGAGACCTTCAGGCGCTTCTCCGCGTGCGAAGCGCGACGCATAGCTCTCGAGGTACCAGAACCGCGACGAATCCGGGGTGTGGATCTCGTCGATCAGCACGATCTCGCCCTCGGGCGTCTTTCCGAACTCGTACTTGGTATCGACGAGGATCAGACCGCGATCCGCGCACAGCGCCTGACCGTGGCGGAACAGCGCCATCGCAAGCTCACCGGCCTTGTCGAAATCGGCGGCCGACATTCCGGACAATTTCAGGATCTCTTCACGCGAGGCGGAAATATCGTGATCGCCGTGGGCCGCCTTGGTGCTCGGCGTGAGGATCGGCTCGGGGAGCCGCTCGTGCTCGCGCAAGCCTGCAGGCAGCGCGTGGCCGCAAAAAGTGCGTTCTCCGCGGGCGTAGTGGACCCAGATGCTGGTCGACGTGGTGCCGGTGAGATAGCTGCGCACCACCATCTCCACGGGCAGAGGCTGGCATTCTTTTGCGACGAGCACGTTCGGGTCCGGCACACCGAGCACGTGATTCGGTGCAATCTTTCGAGTCTCCTCGAACCAGAACGCCGCGACGGAGTTCAGCAGCTGGCCCTTGAGCGGCAGCGTACCGAGGATGCGATCGAAAGCGCTGATGCGATCGGTGACGACCAGCACGCGCCGCCCGTCGGCGGTCGTGTAGTTGTCGCGCACCTTCCCCTCGTAGCGCCGGCCCCACGAGAAGTCCGTGTGCTGCAGGGGATGGCTCAGAGCTTGGGTGAGGATCTGGTTGACGTCGCCGAGCACGGTCGGGCGAAGCTAACACGCCTTGCGACTCACATCCCGAGCTCTTCCGCGCGGACCCAGAACTGGCCGTCCGGACGCGGGACGACCTGGAGTGACTTGGGCATCACGCTCACCCAACCCGCGACCACGTCGAGCACGTAAGCCTCCGCTTCGGGCTCGATGACGCCGATCGGCGGCTCGCTGTCGAGCGCGCGCGCACGGAACGGAACCTCGCGGAGCGCCTTGACCACGCGGGGCTCTCCCTGCACCGCCAGCTGCGCAGAAATCCTGGAACCCCCGTCCGTTCCCAGCTGATCGAGCGCCTCGCCCGCGGGCAGCGCTTCGAGGTCGCCCGCTCGCACCCAGGCGTCGATGATCAGGTCCCCGCGGTACTCGACGCGCAGGAACGAACCGCGTAGCTCGCGACCGAAGAAGCGCGCGGGCGGAGCTTGCGACGAGCTCTGGAGAGTGAGCAACCGCGCATCGGGCTTGCGCGGATCGCCGAGCAGGTCGAGGCGCGCGCGGCGCACCACGTAGGCCGGAGCATCACCCTGAGGAGTGACTGACACTGCGACGGGCCGCGCGGGCTGCGCGGGCTGCGACAGAGAGACCGCGGCACACGGCGCCCAGGCCCGGAAGCTCTGCGCGAACGGCACACTGACGCGCTTCTCCACGTGCAGCGCGCCCCGGCCGCTGCCGAGGTAGGACAGGCTCTTGCCCTGGGCAATCCACACGTGGCCGGGGGCGATCGCGATCGGCGCGGCCGCATAGAGCGAGAGCTCGCGCACGGGCGTGAAGCCCTGGACGCGGAAGCTGCCCGTCCCCGTTCCCGTCGTGACGCGGACCCTGCCGTTCGGCTCCGCCGGAAAGCCTTCGACGACGAGCTCGGTGACGGCGCCGCTGAAGCGCGCGAGCAGCCGCCCCTGTGCGTCTTCGATGGGCGCATTCGCGCGCGGCTCGGCCAGGCCCTGCACCCGGCAGCCAGCCACCCGGCGCTCGGTGTGGGGCTTGGCTGCGACGGCGGCAGAGCGCTTCGGCCTGGGATCGCTCGCAGCGCTGCCGGCGCCGAGGATCAGCGCGAGGCCGAGTCCGAACGCCGTGAAGCGAGCCACTGCCATGCGAGCTTTGCCGCGGATAGTCTGCCGCAGCGACCGCGACGTAAAGCCAAAAGCGCCGCTGGAACGGCGAGGTTACAGCACGGACGGTAGTTTTCCCCGCAGCCCGCGAGCCCGACGTGTCGATCTTCGAAGCTGGGCTAGAGTGCGGCGCGCGTCGGAACGCGCTCGCATGCACCTAGCCTTCGGTACACCGAGAAAACTCCCCAAGGTCAACAGCCTCGCGGGTCGCGTGGCGGTGCTCGACATCGCGTTCGCCGGAGGCACCTCCGGCGGGGGTTTCGACAAGGTGACTCGGCCGTTCATCGAGCGGCTCGGCGAGCGCCTCGCGGTCTGGGTCGATCACCACGACCACGAAGAACACCCGAACTACTCCCAGGATCCGCGCTTCGTGCTGTCGACCAAGGCCGAGCACGGCGCGTGTCCGGAAATGATCAGCCCCGAGCTCGTGGCACGCACTGGTCCGGTGGACACGATCGTGTGT
>JALYWZ010000891.1 GCA_030852505.1 Myxococcota bacterium
GGTTTGCGGCGGTGCGCCGCCGCTTCCCGTTCCGCCCGTCTCGGTGCCGCCAGTCGGAACGGGGGCTTCGCCAGCTTGTCCGGCCGCACCACCGCCACCGCCAGCGCCGCCTCCACCGCAGGTGCCGGCCGCGATGCACGGATCGTCCTGGCAGAAGGCGTTGAGACAATACTCGCTGACACAATCGGTGCCGTCGATGCAGCGCTTGTCGTTCTCGCAGCGCGTGCACCACGGCCCGCCGCAGTCCACGTCGGTCTCGAAGTTGGAGACTGCCTTGTCCTTGCAGGTGACCTCGGGGTCGCAAGCGAGCTGGCAGGTGCCACCGCAATCCGTGCCCTCCTCACCTGGATCGAGCGACCCGTTCGCACACTGCATCGACACGCAGATGTCGTCGATGCACGCCCCGTCGATGCAGTCGCCGCTCATGTTGCAGCGCTTGCCGATGCCGCAGGGGGCGCAGTCCGATCCGCCGCAATCCACGTCGGTTTCGGTGCCGCCTTTATCGGTGCCGTCCTTGTCTCCGTTGTCACACGTCGTCGGCGCGCACAGTTCGTCGACACACAGATTCTGCCGGCAGTCGGAGTTTTCCAAACAGGCCTGGCCCGTGGCACAGCCCGGGCATTCGCCGCCGCCGCAGTCCGCGTCGGTCTCGCTCTCGTCCGGTCCGCCGCTGGTGCAGTGCTCTGCCTGGCACTTGTTGCCAAAGCAGGCGCCGTTCTCGCAGTCGGCACTGGTCCGGCAGCGCAGACCCAGCGTGCACTTGGCGCACTGAGGGCCGCCGCAATCCTTGTCCGTTTCCTTGCCGTTCGTGATGCGGTCGCCGCAGTTCCCGTCCGACACGGGCTCGTACTTGAACTCGGGCGGAGTGCAGCAAATCGGCAGCAGCGTGGCCACTACCAGGGCGATGAACACGAAAGGTGCGCGCAAGCCCGGTCAGTGTAGCCCAAGGTCGCAAAAAATCAGCGGTTTCGACGCTACACGCGGGCGTCGTTGGACGACCCGCAGATTGCGAAGGTGCAATGGGCGGATGCAAAAGGAGAGGGGTGGGGTGCGACCTCGTCCCTCACCGGAGTCCATGCCCTGGTGCTAGTCCCCGATGCCTCGGGCTCGAGCCGCCCACTCGATGCCGCCGGCAATGTGCTCGAGGAAGGGCGCTTCGCTATAGCTTTCGCTGGTGTGGCCCAGGCCGGTGTAGAACGCCCGGCCCTCTTCAAAGTCGTGACACCAGGCGATCGGGTGGTCGTCACCCATGCTGCCTTCGCCGGCCATGTAGCTCGACTCGTCGAGACGCAGCAGGACCTGAGCCCGGTCGCGTGGGTTGCTGCGGAAGCCGTACCACTCGTCGCGGCGCGTCCAATTCGCGGAAAGGTGTGCCGTGGACGGATGCGTCGCGTCTTCGACGACCACGCTGGCGCTCTGGACCTCGGGGTGGCCCTTGAAATACGCCCCGACGAGCTGGCCGTACCAGGGCCAGTCGTACTCGGTGTCGGATGCCGCGTGGATGCCCACGTAGCCATTGCCGGCGCGGATGAAGCGCTCGAACGCCGCCTGCTGCTCGTCATCGAGCACGTCCCCGGTCGTGCTCAGAAACACCACGACGTTGAACGCCGAGAGGCCCTCGTCACTGAATTTCGTGGCGTCCTCGGTGGCGGTGAGCTGCCAACCGCGTTGCGTGCCGAGCGCGGTCAAGGCCCGCACCCCGGCGCCGATCGACTCGTGGCGGTAGCCCTGGGTCCGGCTGAACACCAGGGCGCTCGGAGCTCGGGATGAGCCGCCGGCCGAGCCCGCATTCGTCACGTTGCCCTGCGAGCCGTTGCAGGCCGCGAACAGGCAGGCGCTCGCGGCGAGCCCGCGCGTCATCGCCGGCCCACTTTGCGCTCGAGCTCTGCAAAACCGAGGACCGTGACTACGGGGCGGCCGTGCGGGCAGTGCCCCGCGAAATCGGCCTCGTCGAGCGACGTCAGCAGCGCTCTCGCCTCCGAAGCCGTGACCGCGTCCCCGGCCCGCAGCGAGCCATGACAAGCCATGGTTGCGAGCGCGAGGTCGACCGCGTCCGAGAAGCCGCGCTCGCCCTTGCGCGAGAGCTCTATCAAGAGGTCGCGCAGGATCCGTTCGGGGCTCGCGCGCTGCAGCAACTTCGGCAAACCGTGGATGCTGAGCGTCTCGGAGCCGCGCACGCGCACGTCGAGCCCGAGCTCGGCGATGGCCGCGGCCTGTGCCTCGACCAGATCGACGTCTGCGGGCGTTACCTCGCACATCACCGGGAAGAGCAGCGCCTGCGACGGAACGGCTCGGGACTGGTACTCGCGGCGAAGCTTGGTGAAGGTGACGCGCTCGGCCGCTGCGTGCTGGTCGAGCACGTAGAGCCCGTCGTCGCCCTCGCACAGCAGATACGTCTGGCGGATCTGAACGACGAAGCGCAGGCTCGACCACGTGACGCCGGGGCTCGGCTGGATCGCGAGCGGCGTGGAATCGCGAACGGCCAGGAGCGGCGGCTCGGCCGATGCGGGCGGCTCGAGCGGCGGGATGCTCACGAGCGTCGGCGCCGGCTCTTCTTCGAAGCCGTCCACCTGCCGTTGATTGCCGGGTTCGGGCTTGGCCGCTGTCGCGCCGTTCGCGCTGCGCCGCTCGGGTCTACCGAAATCGAAGGCGCGGGTCAGGGGTTCGTCGCGGGTGGCGGTGATGCGCCGGCCGAGCTCCGGACCGGGCTTGGGCGCGCGCGGCGGC
>JALYWZ010000227.1 GCA_030852505.1 Myxococcota bacterium
CCTTCCTGTTGCATCCCCCCGTAATGCGCCCGCTCTATGCCGTATGCTCCGCCCCCATGCCGTCCTTCGACGTCGTCTCGAAAGTGGACTGGGCCGAGTTCGCCAACGCCTTCACCCAAGCCGAACGTGAAATCGCCCAGCGCTTCGATTTCAAAGACACCGAAACCACCCTCGAACACAAAGACAAGGCCGTGGTGATCCAGTCCAGCACCGAAGACCGCGCCAAGGCCGCCTACCAGGTGCTCGAAGAGAAGATCATCCGCCGCAAGATCAGCCTCAAGCACCTCGAGAAGAAGCCGCCCGAGAAGGGCCCCAAGGGCTCGATCAAGATCCCCGTGCTGATCAAGGAGGGCATCGAAACCGAGAAGGCGCGCCAGATCGTCAAGCTGGTCAAAGAGTCCAAGATCAAAGCCCAAGCCGCGATCCACGAAGACAGCGTGCGCGTCAGCGGTAAGAAGCGCGACGACCTGCAAGCCGTGATTCAGCTCTTGAAGGGCGCCGATAGCCTCGAGCTGGATCTGCAGTTCAATAACTTCCGGGATTGAGTAGATAACCCGCCCGATGACCTCCCCCGACAAAACTCAGAGACACCTGTTCGGCACCGACGGCATCCGAGGCCGCGCCAACGTGCCGCCCATGACGCCGGAGCTCGTGTTGCGCCTGGGGCGAGCGCTCGCTTACGTCGCGGGGCAGGGCAAAAATCGCCCGCCGCGCATCGTGATCGGCAAGGACACGCGGCTCTCGGGGTACATGCTCGAGACCGCGCTCGAAGCCGGGATCTGCGCGATGGGAGGCCGCGTGATGCTGACGGGCCCGATCCCGACGCCCGCGGTGGCGAACCTGACGCAGAGCATGCGCGCCGACGCCGGCGTCGTGATCAGCGCCAGCCACAACCCGTTCGCCGACAACGGCATCAAGATCTTCGGCCCCGACGGCTACAAGCTGCCCGACTCCGAGGAGCTCGCGATCGAGCGCCTGCTCGAGGACGGCCGCCTGGACAAGCTCGGCCGCACCGGAGGCACGATCGGTCGCGCCGAGCGCATCGACGACGCGGCCGGACGCTACGTCGTGTATGCGAAGAACACGTTCCCGCGCGAGCTCACGCTCGACGGCGTGAAGATCGTGGTCGACGCCGCCCACGGCGCCGCCTACCGCGTGGCCCCGGATGTGTTCGCCGAGCTCGGCGCCGAGGTGTTCGTGCTGGGCAACCGCCCGAACGGCAAGAACATCAACCGCGGCTGCGGCGCCCTGCACCCGGAGGGCATGGCGCACGAGGTCGTGCGGCGCAAAGCCCACGTGGGCGTCGCGCTCGACGGCGACGCGGATCGCGTGATCTTCGTCGACGAGACCGGCGAGGTCGTCGACGGCGACGCGATCATGGCGCTGTGCGCCCTGCGGCTGCTCCGGGAAAAGCGCCTGAAGAAGCAGACGCTCGTGACCACCGTCATGAGCAACATGGGCCTCGAGCGCGCGCTCGAGCGCGAAGGCGGCAAGCTCGTGCGCACGTCGGTGGGCGACCGCTATGTCGTCGAAGCCATGCGCAAGCACGGCTACAGCTTCGGCGGAGAACAGTCCGGACACCTGGTCTTCGCCGAGCACGCCACCACGGGCGACGGCCTGGTGGCGGCGCTGCAAGTGCTGGCGATCATGCTGCGTGAGTCGCAGCCGCTCAGCGCGCTCGCCAAGGTGCTGACGCGCGTGCCCCAGCTGCTCGAAAACGTGATCTTGCCGATGCGCAAGCCGCTCTCGGAGATGCCCGAGCTCACCCGACGCATCGGCCAGGCCGAAAAGAAGCTCGGCAAAGCAGGCCGGGTGCTCGTGCGTTGGAGCGGCACCGAGCCAAAGTTGCGGCTGATGATGGAAGGCCCCGAGCCCAAGGTCCTGAAGACGCTGGTCGGCGAGCTCGCAGACGCGGCGCGGCGGGACCTCTCGTCCGGCGCGTGAGCTTCGCCGGCCGCGATTCACGGACCCACAAAACACCGACGGCGACCCGGCTGCTCCTCGTGGGAGAGCCCGGATCGCCGTCGCCTTCTCTCTCAGACTGACGCGATCAGCCGGCCGAGCCGGTCGCCGACGCGCTCGCCGACGCGCTGGCCTTCACCGACACGTCGATCGACACGGCCGCCTGGGCCGAGGCTTGGATCGACGCCGCGAAGCAACCCGCGACCTTGAGCGCAGCCGCTCCGCCGCCCTGGACCGCCGCCTGCACGCCTTCGAGCGACGCCTTCACGTTGCCCGCGGCGCTCGCCAGCTGATCCTTCATGCCCACGCTGACCTTGATCAACGCCGGCAGGTTCTTCTCGAACGCCGACTTGAGCTTCAGGCCCGCCTGGTAGTCCGCTGCGCCCGAGGCCTTCACGAACACCTGGCCCGGGGTGCACTCGAGGTTCGCCTTGACCTCTGCGTCGCAGTTGGCCTTGCACTCCGCCGACATCTCCGGCGGCTTGACCTCGCCCTGGCACTTCGGCTCCTTGAACTCGGCGCTGCAGCTACCGCTGCAGGTACCCGAGCACTCGGCCTTGCCCTGCATCTCGCAGCTCGCGCTGCAGGTGCCTTCGCACTGGCCGTTGCAGCTCGCGTTGGCCTTGCCGTCGCACTTGCCTTCGCAGACGCCCGCGCACTTGCCCTTCGAGTCCTTGCCGTCGCACTTGCCGTTGCAGGTGCCCTCGCAGGTGCCCGAAATCTCGCCCTTGCAGGTGCCTTCGCAGCTGGCAGAGCAGGTGCCTTCGCATTTCGCGCCGGCTTCGACCGTGCAAGAGCCCTCGCACTTGGCGTCGCACTTGCCGGAGAGCTTGCCGCCCTCGCACTCCACCTTGACCTCGCCCGGCTTGACCGTTGCGTCGCACTTGGCGGCGCAGTCGGCCATCGCCGAGACGGACGCCGCACAGTGCGGCGGCTTGGTCTCGACCACGATCTTGCCGCCGGCCTTGGCCTTGAGCTCGCCGATGGCTTTGACGGCGGCGTCGCAAGCGGCTTCCGCCTTCTTGCCCGGCCCGTCTTCCTTCGGCGCGATCTGATCGTCCGGCACGCCGAGATCCTTCGCGAGGTTGCCACACGCGGTCGCGACCTCTCCTTCGACGTTCGCGGAGATCTTCTGGAGGTTCGCGCCCGCAGCGAGCGCGCCCTTGACCTTGCCTTCGAGCTCGCCTTCGAGACCGAAGTTGGCTTCCATCAGCGCGGAAGCGTCCGCGATGTCCGCGGGACAGGCTCCGCCAGCACCGGG
Organism: Myxococcota bacterium; assembly: GCA_030852505.1. GTDB lineage: Bacteria > Myxococcota_A > Polyangia > Polyangiales > Polyangiaceae > PMG-095. The sequence continues at coordinate 3,224 of JALYWZ010000227.1, forward strand.
GATTCCACCCAAGCCCTTGCCGGGCATCTTTCCGCAATCGGTGAGCAGCAGCGGCGCCGACAGCACGATGAGCGGCGTAAGAAAGTAACCGGCCTTCGTGCGACCACGTGTAACGGTCATGAATTCAACCTCCTTGCAGCCCCTGGCTGCAGCGCGTGACACGCTACACCCGACTCGGTCCGCAAAGAAAGTCCCCTGCTAAACAGCCCACCTCGGATGTCTCCCGTCCACATCCCGGGCGGAGTCTCAGCGCTTTGATTTGGAGCGAGCCGCGGGCCGAGCCGGAGCCGCGGATTCTGCCGCAAACGGCAGCTCCATTTGCTCGGTGTTTACCGGCTTATTGGCCGGCCCCATGCCCGCTTTTTTCAGGATTTCATCCTCGCGTTGCATGTCGGCCGTCATCACTTCCGGATTGTCCAGCGCGAACGCCAGCGCGTCGAAGACCTTCGCTGCGCCGAGCTGCGGATAGCGCCGGAGGATGCGCTCCACGCTGGTTCCGTTCTTGAAGAACGCCCAGAGCCGCCGCACGGGAACCCGCGAGCCGAGCACGTAAGGACTGCCCCCGAGCACGTTCCCGTCCACGCGGACGTGGGGATGCGGGACGAGCACGATCGGTAGCTTCATGACGGTCTCGGTGGTTCCCGCGCGTGGCGGGACGGCGGCGCATCAAAGCGCGGAGAGCACGCGCTCCGCAACTTTCGCGCCGGTCAACCCGAACTCTTCGGCCAGGCGCTCGGCGGGTGCAGAGGCTCCGAACCGGTCGAGGCCGATGTTGATCCCGCGCTCACCCGTGACGGTGCGCCACGGGATGGAGCTGCCGGCCTCGATCGAAACGCGGCGCGTGCCCGGGCCGAGCACGCTCTCGATCGTCTCCGCCGGCAAGCGCTGGAACGCCTCCCAGCACGGAGCCGACACCACGCGCGCCGGGTGGCCCTTCTCGTCCAGGATCTTCTTCGCAGCCAGCGCGACGTGCACCTCGCTGCCGGTCGCGATCAGCGTGAGCTCCGCGTTCGGCGCATCGGCGAGCACGTAGGCGCCGTCGAGCACGCGCGCCGGATCGAAATTCGCCGGGCGCTCGAGCTCGGGCAGCTTCTGGCGGCTGAGAGCGAACGCGGTCGGGCCGTTCGTGCGCGTCACGGCGTGGGTCCAGGCCGCGGCACACTCGAGCCCGTCTGCGGGCCGCACGACGTCGAGGTTCGGGATCAGCCGCAGCGACCAGAGGTGCTCGATGGGCTGGTGCGTCGGGCCGTCCTCGCCGAGGAAGATCGAGTCGTGCGTGAACACGAACAGCGAGCGCTGGTGCATGATCGCGGCCAGGCGGATCGAAGGCCGGCAGTAGTCGCTGAAGATCAGGAACGTCGAGCCGAACGGGATGAAGAACCCGCTCAGCGAAAGGCCGTTCAGCACCGCGGCCATGCCGTGCTCGCGAATGCCGAAGTTCAGGTTGCGGCCGGCGAACTCGCCGCGATGAACGTCCGGCGAGCCCTTGATCGTCGTCTTGGTCGACTCGGCGAGGTCGGCAGCGCCGCCGAGCAGCGACGGCACGAGCCCCGCCACCTTCTGCTCCACCTTGCCGGCCGTGTTGCGGGTGGCGTCGGCCTTGCCGTCGAGCGACTTCCGGAGCTGCTCGTACAGATCCGCCGGCACCGTGCGGTTCAAGAAGCTGTCGAGCGTGCGCTTCTTGTCGGCGTCGAGGCCTGCGACCGCCTTCTTCCAGGCGTCGCGCAGGATGCGGTTCTGGGCGGCGCGGTCCTTGAACGGAGCCTTGGCTTCTTCCGGGACGTTGAACGAGACGTCTCCGGGCCAGCCGGCAGCGAGCTTCGCGGCCTTGATTTCTTCAGCGCCGAGCGGGGCGCCGTGCGCCTTGGAGGTGCCGGCCTTGGTCGGCGCGCCGATGCCGATCGTGGTGCGCGCCAGGATCAACGAGGGCTGCCCCTTCCGGGCTTTGGCGCGCTCGATCGCCGAGCGAACCTGCTCGGGGGAGTGGCCGTCGACCCGCTCGGTGGCAAAGCCGTAAGCTTCGAAGCGCTTGGCGACGTCCTCACTGAACGAGAGCTCGGTCGTGCCGTCGATCGTGATCTTGTTGTCGTCGTAGATCAGGATCAGGTTGTCGAGGCCCAGGTGGCCGGCGATGCTCGCGGCTTCGCTGGCGACGCCTTCCATCAGATCGCCGTCGGAGGCCAGGCAATACACGGTGTAGTCGATGATCTCCGGCCCGACGCGCGCCGACATCAGCTTGGAAGCGAGCGCCATGCCCACGGCGTTGCCCACGCCTTGCCCGAGCGGGCCCGTGGTCGTCTCGATGCCGGGCGCGAAGCCGTATTCCGGGTGACCGGCGGTCTTCGAGTTCCACTGCCGGAACTGCTTCAGATCCTCGAGAGAGAGATCGTAGCCCGCGAGGAACAGCGTCGAATAAAGCAGCATCGACGCGTGCCCGCACGACAGCACGAAGCGATCGCGGTTCGGCCAGGTCGGATCTTCGGGCACGTAGCGCAGGTGCTGCGTGAAGATCTCGGTGGTGATCCCGGCCAGGGCCATCGGCGTCCCGGGGTGCCCGGAGTTCGCCTTCTCGACGCCGTCGGCGGACAGAAATTGGATGGTGCGGATTGCCTGGTCGAACGCGCTCATGGGGGGCCTTTTAGCACCAAGCTCCGAACGCTTGGTCACCCAAAGGTAACCTCCCGAACCAACCCGGGCAGAAACGCGGCCGGCTAGTGTTTTTCTGCGGCTCCGCCGCCTTCGATGGCCCGGCGGTGCTCCTCGAACGACCTGCCGAAGCGATGCTTGCCGTCGGCTCCGAGCACGAAATAGAGGAAGTCGGTCGCGGCGGGCTGCAGAACGGCCCGCACCGCGCCCTCCCCGGGGTTGGCGATCGGCCCCGGCGGCAGGCCCGGATTTCGGTAGGTGTTGTACGGGTTAGCAGAGTCCCGGAGCATTTCGGGCGTGGCGCGGCCGCGAAACCCGGCGCAGCTCGGGATCTTCTCCGGCATCACCAGACAGCCGTAAGCGGCGGTCGGGTCCGACTGCAGCCGGCGCGCGGGCCGAAAGCTCGGATCGTCGAGGCGATTGAAGAACACGCTGGCGATGCGCGGGCGTTCGTCGGGCGAGGCGCTCTCGCGTTCGACGATCGACGCCAGCGTCAGCACCTCGCGCTCGGTCCAGCCGCGCTCCGTGCCGAGGCGGGAAAGTGAGCCGCCCGTGACCCCGTCCAGGCGATCGAGCCGCTTCTTGGTCTCGGTCGCGAGCTGGGTGATGAGCTGCTCGGGATCGGCATCGACGAACAGCTCGTAGGTCGCAGGGAAAAGGTAGCCCTCGGCGCTCCCGCCGCGGATCCCGAGCCGGCCGAGCAACGCCGCATCGCGCGCGCTGTCGCGGAAGTCCTGCCCGAGGCACACCCCGTGTTTTTCGAGGCGTTCGGCGATCTGCAGGTACGTGTAACCCTCGGGGATGTTGACGCGCACCCGCGGCCGCGTCGGCAAGCGCGCGAGCCGTTGCAACAGCTTGCGCGGCGACGCGCCGGTCTCGAACAAGTGGGGGCCTGGCTTCGGGGCCACGCTCGGCGCCAGATAGTCCGCATAGATCCGAAACAGCAGCGCGCTATCCAAAAGCCCGAGCGCGGCGAGCTCGTCGGCCAGCTCCGCGCTCGAAATGTCGGGCCGGATGCGCGTCGCGACGCGCCGCCCGTCTCCAGGCCCCGGCCGCGTCGCCCAGTACAGCAGGAGCCCGATCGGCAGCACCACGCCGAGACCCAGGAGCGCGAGCAAGCGCCACAACCAACGCCCGGCCCCGCTCGCGCGCTTGGCGGCACGCCGCGGCGGCGTCGAGGCACCGCTACCCGTTCCGCGCTTCGGAGCGCTCGAAATGCGCCTTCGCGCGCGCGACTTCTGACCGCTCATTCGGTCGGGCCTCGCTGCGCGTCGAGCCAGCTCTGCAGCAAAATCGCGGCCGACGCGCTGTCGATCCGCGACCGCTGGGCACGCGCGTCGAGCCCTTGCGCGCGCAGCCGGCCCTGCGCCTCCACGGTGC
>JALYWZ010000892.1 GCA_030852505.1 Myxococcota bacterium
GGACTGCCGCCGGAAGCGCCGCCGTTGCCGCCGCTTTCCGCGCCGCCGTCCGCGCCTGCTTTGCCCGACCGACCGCCGGTCGCCTTCCCGCCCTGGCTCGCGGGCGTGTTGCCGCCGCTGGTTCCGCCGCGAGCCGGCGCGCTTCCGCCGAGCGAAGGCGTGCCAGCCTGGCCGCCCTTGCTGCTCTTCCCTCCGCTGACACTGGCATTGCCGCCGCTCGCGGAGAGACCGCCGTTGCCGTCGTCAGGACTCGCGCTCTCGTCCCCGCAGGCACCCGTGACCAACACGACGCCGATGCCTGCGGCGAGGAACGCGGGCAGTGGAGCTCGGGCGATTCGCCGCATCGACTGAAGTTGCCCGACGAGGGTTCACGCGACAAGAGCCAGAGTCGTCCGCGGGCGTCCGTCGACGACTCCGTGACTGAAGTTTTCTCGTTCGGTTGCGCGTGTTCGCCGCGTGCCGGGCAACCATGCGCAAATCGCACGGATCTGACGGGTTACGGAAGCAGCGCGGCGGACCGCTTGGCCCCGCCGGAGGCGAGTGCCAAGCGGCGGATCGACGCGACCAGCTGCGCGATGTCGCAGGGCTTTGCCACGTGCTCCTGGTAGCCGGCGGCGCGAGCGAGCTCGACGTGCTCGGCATGTGCGTAGGCGGTGAGCGCGATCGCTGGCGTGCTGGCTCTGCTGCTCGGTTCGGCGCGCAGTGTTCTCAGGAACGCGTAGCCGTCCATCCCGGGCATGCCGATGTCGCTGACGATCACGTCGAAAGGCCCTGCAGTCGCGAGCGCCGTGGCCGCGTCGCGCATGGCCGTGACGCGTGCCCCTGCGGCATCCAAGCGGAGCCGCAGCACCTCGAGACAATCCTCGTCGTCGTCGACGATCAGAACACGCACGCCGAGCAGTGGCAGGTGAGTCGGGAAGACGCCAGTGGTCACGGGTTCTGCGGGCGGTTCGGAGCCGATGACGACGGAGGGCGGAGCAGCGAGCGCTTCGACCGAGACCGGGCCGTAAGCGTTGCTCTCGGGTGCCTGCTCGTTTCCGATCGGCAATTCGATGGTGAACGTCGCGCCCTGGCCTGCGCCCTGGCTCGTTGCGCTGACCGTGCCGCCGTGAGCTTCGACGATGTAACGCACGATCGACAGGCCGAGGCCGAGCCCACCGTGCGAGCGGGTGAGCGAGCCGTCGACCTGGCGAAAGCGTTCGAAGACGTGGGGCAGATGCTCGGCGGGGATGCCGCTGCCCGTGTCAGTGACCTCGATGACTACCGACTGAGCGCCGGCCCGCGTAGAGATCCGGACCTCTCCGCCCGCTGGCGTGAAGCGCACCGCATTGCTGAGCAAGTTCCAGAGCACCTGCTGGAGTCGGTGGGCATCCGCCTGAATCGTGGTGAGCTCGGTGCTGAGCTCGGTCGTGACCTTCACCCCGCGCGACGTTGCGGCCGAGTGTAGCGGCTCGAGGGCGGCGGCGATCACGGCCGCTAGCTGGGTGGGCTTCACGGTGAGCACCAGCTTGCCGCCGAGGATGCGGGAGACATCCAAAAGGTCGCCCACGATCTTCGCTTGCGCGTGCGCGTTGCGCTCGATCACGGCCAGGCCGCGCGCGAGCCGGGCTGGGTCGCTGGAGTCTTTCTGGAGCAAGGACGCCCAGCCGAGCATCGCGTTCAAGGGCGTGCGCAGCTCGTGGCTGAGCGTCGCCAGGAACTCGTCCTTGGTGCGATTCGCGAGCTCGACCTCGCGCCGTGCCAGCACGACGGCGGTGACGTCGAAAGCGAACACCCACACGGCGTCGATCACGCCCTCTGCGTTGGTGACGGGCGAGTAGGTGAAGTCGAAGTAGTGCGTGACGTGCCCGTCGCGCCCGCGGAGCACGACCGGCGCTTCGCTCCGAGACACCGGCACTCCGGTGTGGATCACCGACCGCAACAGGTCGACGTACGCGGGCTGGTCGTGAAGCTCGGGCAGCGCCTCGAGCAAGGGCCGACCCAGCAGCTCTGCGGCGGTTCCGCGCTGCCAGAGCGCCACGCCGGAGGCGTTGACGTACTCGATCACCAGCTGTTCACCCCGCATCACCGCGACCGAGGCGGGGACGGCGTCGAAAAGTCGCTGCGCGGCCTGCCAGCCGGCGACCTCGGGCTGCCTGATCCCGCTCTGCTCGTCTACGGCCGACGCCCCCACGTCCACGATGATCGCTGGCGTGAGCGAAGGAACGCGCATCGGATCACGGTACCTCATCTGCGCGTTTTCGGGATCACCGCCCGGGTGAGTAAAAGCACGCATGGAAGACGCAGTTAAAACCTGGAAATAATTCACGTTTTTAGTTGATCGAGCATGCAACCGTCGGAGTGATTCGGACCGGCAAGGTGAAGGCGCGGTGGCATGTGCGTTGCATCGCTGCTCGCGATGGCCGACGGGACGCTGGCGAGCGCGAGCGACGGGTTCGTCGAGGTTCGGGGCGCGCGCGAGCACAACCTGAAAGACGTCGACGTCGACATTCCACGCGGCCAGCTGGTCGTGTTCACGGGAGTGTCCGGCTCGGGGAAATCCTCGCTGGCGTTCGGCACGCTCTACGCCGAGGCGCAGCGCCGCTATCTCGACTCGGTTTCGCCTTATGCCCGGCGGCTGTTCCACCAGCTCGGGGTCCCCGAGGTGGATCGAATCAGCGGGTTGCCTCCGGCCGTCGCGCTCGGGCAGCAGCGCGGCGGAGTCACGACGCGCTCCTCGGTCGGC
>JALYWZ010000893.1 GCA_030852505.1 Myxococcota bacterium
CCGGCGCGCTTGATTTTGCGGGTGTTGGGGGCGCTCGCGCCGGTGTTGATCCTGGTCGCGGTGGTGCGCGCGATCTTGACCGCCGACATTCACGGGCGGCTCGCGGCGCGGATGGCGGGGCTCCTGGCGTTGAATACGCTGACGGCGATTCTGATCGGGCTCGGGGTCGCGAACCTGGTCCGGCCGGGCGTGGGCGCCAACCTGCATCCGCCCGGCGAGGTGCCCCGAGTGCAGGGAGACGTGGTGGGGGCGCTGCTCGACAATATCCCGTCGAGCCTGCTGCAGCCGTTCGTGGATAACCGAGTGATCGGCGTGGTGATGATCGCCGTGGCGTTCGGGCTCGCGGCGCGGACCCTGGGCGAGAAAGAGCGGCGGCTGGCCGAGGATCTGTGCTCGCTGTCGTTCTCCAGCATCCTGGTCGTGCTGTCGTGGGTGATCGCGCTGGTGCCGCTGGCGGTGTTCGGCAAGGTGGCGAGCATCGTGGGGCAGAGCGGGTTCCGCGCCTTTCACGCGCTCGGCTGGTTCGTGCTGGCGGTGATCCTCGCGCTGATCCTGCAGTCGGCTTATTACCTGATCCGGATCCGGCTCGGTTCCTGGGTGCGTCCGCTCTCGTTGTTGCGGGCGTTGCGCGACGCGCTGGTGATGGCCTTTTCGACGGCGAGCTCGACGGCGACGATGCCGGTGACGTACGAGCGGCTGCGCGTGGGCGTCGGGTTGCGCGAGCGCTCGGCGAGCCTGGGTGCGCTCGTCGGGTCGAACTTCAACAACGACGGGACCGCGCTGTACGAGGCGATGGCGGCGCTGTTCGTGGCCCAGATGCTCGGCGTCGAGCTGTCGTTCGCCGACCAGTGTCTGGTCGTGCTGACGTCCGTGATCGCTTCGATTGGCGCGGCGGGTATTCCGGAAGCAGGGCTCGTGACCATGACGCTGGTGTTCACGGCCGTGAAGCTGCCCACGGACTACATTGCCCTGCTCTTGACGGTGGATTGGTTCCTCGATCGCTGCCGGACCATGATCAACGTGCTTGGAGACGTGAACGTGGCATGTCTATTGGACGGGAAGACGCGGGAACCGCAGGGAACGGCGCCCGCGACCGCGCCGTTCTGACGCCGGGCCGCGGGGAACCAACGGCGCTTCGAGCGGCGGGGCCGGCGGCTCCGCGCGGCATCGGCTAGACTTCGCGCTCTCATGGCCGACATCAAGGAGCTCGCTGCCGGCGGTCTACGTGCGGTCCTGAGCTCGCTCGAGTACGCGCGCGAGACCTCGGGTTTGAAGCGCAGTGTGCGCGCTCTCTCGCTCTTGAATCAGGACCAGGGCTTCGACTGCCCGAGCTGCGCCTGGCCGGATCCGGCGCCGCGCGAACGCAGCGTCGTCGAGTTTTGTGAGAACGGCGCGCGCGCCGTGGCGCACGAGGCCGATCGGCGCACGATCGGCGCGGGGTTCTTCGCGGAGCGCTCGCTGGCGGAGTTGTCGGCGCTCTCGGACTACGAGCTCGAGCAGAGCGGTCGGCTCGCCGAGCCGCTGTTCCGCGAAGCCGGCAGTGAGCACTACCGACCGATCGGCTACGAGCAGGCCTTCGAGCTTGCGGGCACAGCGCTCGCGCGCCTCGATTCGCCCGATCGCGCGGTGTTTTACACCTCCGGGCGCGCCAGCAACGAGGCGGCGTTCCTGTATCAGCTGCTCGCGCGGAGTCTCGGCACCAACAACCTGCCGGATTGCAGCAACCTGTGCCACGAGTCGAGCGGCAAGGGGCTCGGGAGCACGATTGGCATCGGCAAGGGTACGGTCACGCTCGCGGATTTCAGGCTAGCGGACTGCATCTTCGTGATCGGGCAAAACCCGGGCACCAACCACCCGCGGATGTTGAGCACGCTGGCCGAGGCGCGCGCCCGCGGAGCGACGATCGTCAGCATCAACCCGCTGCGCGAGCTCGGGCTCGTGAGCTTTGCGCACCCGCAGACTGCGCGTGGCTTGCTGGGTGTGGGCGAGCCGATCTCGACCGAGTACGTGCAGGTCCGGATCAACGGCGACGTGGCGCTGCTGAAGGGCGTGATGAAGGAGCTCCTGCGGCTCGAGGCCGAGCACGGCAACGTGCTCGACCGGGCGTTCATCGCCGAGCACACGAGCGGCTTCGAAGCGTTCCGCGATGCGCTCGAGGGCGCGTCGCTCGAGGACTGCGCGGAAGAGAGCGGCGTGCCGGTCGAGACCATCGCGCGGCTCGCGGAGATTTACCGCCAGAGCCAGCGCGTGATCGTTTGCTGGGCGATGGGGCTCACGCAGCACAAGAACGGTGTCGCCAACGTGCGGGAGATCGTCAATCTGTTGCTGCTGCGGGGCAACCTGGGTCGGCCGGGTGCGGGCGCGTGTCCGGTGCGCGGCCACAGCAACGTGCAGGGTGACCGCACGGTGGGCATCTACGAGTCTCCGACCGAGGCGTTCCTGGCGCGGCTCGACCGAGCCACCGGCATCCGCTCGCCGCGGCGGCACGGCGTGGACGCCGTGGGCAGCGTGCTCGCGATGGAGCGCGGCGAGGTGGACGTATTCCTGGCCCTGGGCGGCAATTTCGTGGCGGCCATGAGCGACAGCCGGCGTACGGCGCAGGCACTCCGAAAGGTGAAGCTCGCCGTTCACATCGCCACCAAGCTGAACCGCACGCACCTCGAAGCGGGACAGGGGTCGTTGATTCTGCCGTGTCTCGGACGCACGGAGCGCGACGTGCGCG
>JALYWZ010000228.1 GCA_030852505.1 Myxococcota bacterium
GCCGGGGGACCGGCAGGCGCGGCTTCGGCAGCGGTTCCGCCGAATGAATAGCCGTAGCCCTGGCCGACACCGGGCTGGGTCACCGGCGCCGGTCGCGGCGGTGTGGTCGAGGCAGCCGCGCGGCCTTTGCGGGTCGAGCTGGGCCGGGGAAGATCAGCGCTGCTCTCGGCGTAACAGCTGCCCCGGCGCATCGCCGGTAATCGGCTGAGGTCGGCGAAGGTCGCGACCGGCCGCGGATGCGGCGCGTGCGGCCGAGGGGTGAACGCCGCTGCAGCCGCACTTCCCTGAGCGATCAGCGCGTTCGACTGACCCGAGCCGAGCGCGCCGTGCCGCGAGCTCGGCGCGATCGCCGTGGATTGGGACGGAGCCGCGCACCCGAACACCACCATCGATGAAAGCACCAACGAAAACGTCTTCACGAACCTTCTCCCTGTTGAACGGAGGCTCCGACACGCAGCGCTCGAAGCTTCTTGGAAGAGAACTCGCAGGTGCGGCGTTTCTTACGGCTCGGAAGCGAATTTCGGGTTTGTCGTGGCGGGTTTCGGGTATTCGAGTGGTGGACGTTCTCGTGCGGTCGGAACAGGAGGGAGCTTGGCTGAAGCTGTCGAATTGCCGATGACGATCGACTCGACGCCGGAGTTGGTGCCGATCGCGCCCGAGCTCTGGGCGGTGGAGCTGCACCGGCAGTCCGGGTTCCATCTGCGCGTGCGCATGACGATCGCGCGGCACGACGGCGGGCTGTGGCTGCATTCTCCGATCGCGATCGACGAGGCGCTCGCGGGTGCACTCGCGGAGCTCGGCGAGGTGCGGCACCTCGTGACGCCGAACCGCTTTCATCACCTGTTCGCGGGTGCCGCGAAACGGCGCTATCCCGCAGCTTCCTTGTGGGCCGCGCCCGGCCTGCGAGAAAAGCGCAAGAACCTCGCCTTCGATCGCGACCTCGCGGAGGACGCCTTCACCGCCGACGGCATCCAAGCGACCTTCATCGAAGGCGCCCGCCCCTGGAGCGAGCACGTGTTCTTCCATTCCGAGAGCGGCACGCTGATCTGCACGGATCTGCTGTTCAACATTCACGAAGAGCGTCACGCGCCGACGCGCTGGTTGTACCGAGCCATCGGCTCCTTCGGTCATTTCGGGACGAACCGCGTCTGGCCGTTGCTCGCCGATGATCGCAGAGCGCTCGCCCGCAGCCTGGAGCGCCTGCTCCGCTGGGACGTTCGGCGGGTGATCATGGCGCACGGTGATCCAATCGAGCTCGAGCATCCGGACCGGCTGCGGGTAGCTTTGGCCGGGCTCTTGCGTTGAATAGGTGAGTTTCGCCGCAAATCTCGGTGTCGGTTAGACGTCGGCTTCGGCTTCCGGCCAGAGGTGGGGGAAGAGGAAGCGTAGGCTTTGGAGAGGGACCGCGAACTGAACTTTGGCGCGGGGGCTTTCGGCCTCGAGCACGCCAAAGTCGAGCAGGCTCGCGAGGACGCGCCGCGCAGTGCGGGGCGGGAGGCCGGTCATCGCGAGGAACCGGGAGCGATCGAGCGGACCGGAGATTGCGACATAGTGCAGCGCTTCCAGCGCCTCGGTCTTGATGACCGATTTTTCACTCCCCACGACCCAAGGGTTCGCCGAGAGCCATAGGAGCAGGTCGGCGATGCGCTCCTTCAGTTGTTCGAGACCGAGCAGTCGTCGCATGAAGCGAGCCTGGTCGAGGCAAATGTCGAGGAACCAGCTCGCGAAGGCTACGAGCTCCTCCTGCGACAAGGGTCCTCGACCATCCAGGTCGTAGCGACGAGGAAGATCCGCGTTGTTCAGCCGCGCGTAGTATTCCTCGTGAGCGCGGGCCATACCCCGGAGCGGCGACCAAAGGCCGTGCGTGAGCTCCAAGGCGTCGAGCACGAGGTGCGTGTGCATTCGGGCCGTTCGCCCGTTGCCGTCGAGGAATGGGTGAACCCAGAGCAGGCGATGATGCGCACAAGCCGCGCTAACGAGCGCCTGTTCGATCCCGGGGACCTTCGAGTAGGCCTCTTGCCACTGAGCGAGCAACCCGGGGACGTCGCGTGCGGGAGGAGCCAGGTGACGCCCCGCGGTCACCTCGGTAGTGCGCGTAACGCCCGGGATGATTCTGCGACCGGTCGGGTCCAGGCGATCGTGTTCCGGGAGCCGTCCGTATAGTTCTGAATGGATGCGTTTCACGAACTCGGGCGCGTACAGCTGTGCTCGATCGGACGGCAGCGCTCGTTCCAGCGCGCTTTCAGCGTCGATGTGGGCCACGGCCAAACGCTGCTTTCGGGCGAGCTCTCGATCGGCGTCGAGATTCTTGGCGAGAGCGCGCGCGATATCCCTAGGGCGGGTGTGCTGTCCCTCGATGCGATTCGAGTAATAGCTGTTCATCGAACGCAAGAGCGGGCTGAGAGCTCCCGAGAGGCCGCGAGCTGCCGTCTCGAGCCGGTGTCCCTCGGCAACGAGCTCCGCAGCCCGCTCGAGCAGTTGCGCGCCCGCCTTGGCTTCGGGCAGCAACGGTTGGAAACTTCGAAAAGCGCCCACCCACGGACGCTATCATGGACGCACTGAATGCCGCCTGAGTCCGTAGCTGCATCAGCGTAACCATGCGTTTGTCTTGTGTATTCGTGACTTGGCGCTGCCGTTCTGGACGGTTTTTTGGACGGTTTTTTGTCCCCCAAGTAGAAATCCTGACCCGTGGCGCCCTGCACTGGCGCCCGTGGCGGCGTCAGCTGACGACGCGCTGAGCCGGGCTATCGGCGTTGGTCGCTTTGCTCACGACGCGGCGCACGAGGAAGGGGCCGTCGTTGCGGTTCATGTGCACGAGCAGCTCGGCGATCAGCCCCGTGGCGAGGATTTGCACGCCGACCACGATCAGCAGCACGGACAGGATCAACAGTGGGCGCTGGCCGATGCTGTGACCGAGGATCTTGAGGAACGTCAGGTAGGCGCCGAAGGCGAGGCCGAGCAGCAGCGTGGCGGTGCCGATGCCGCCGAAGAAATGGGCGGGGCGGCGCTCGTAGCGGAGCAGGAACACCACCGTCATCAAGTCCATCAAGCCGCGGAAGAAGCGGCCGCCGCCGAACTTGCTCTTGCCGAACGCGCGCGCGTGGTGCTCGACGGCGATTTCGCCGATGCGAAAGCGCTTCCAGTGGGCGAGCACTGGGACGAAGCGGTGCATCTCGCCGTACAGGCGCACGTTCTGCAGCACGACGTCGCGGTAGGCCTTGAAGCCGCAGTTCACGTCGTGCAGGCGGATGCCGGTGGTGGTGCGCACGAGCCAGTTGAAGACGCGCGACGGCAGCACCTTCGAGATCGGATCGTTCCGCTTGCGCTTGTAGCCGGAGACGAGGTCGTAACCTTCGCCGAGCTTCTGCACGAAGCGCGGGATCTCCTTGGGGTCGTCTTGCAAATCCGCATCCAGGGTGAAGACGATGCGGCCGCGCGCGCGCTCGAAGCCGGCCGCGAGCGCGGCGCTCTTGCCGAAGTTGCCCTGGAGCTCGAGCAGAGTGATCTCGGGGTGGAGCGGCACCAGCCGCTCGACGGCCATCACCGAGCCGTCGGTGCTGCCGTCGTCGATGAAAATCACCTCGAAGGCCTCGCCCGGGGCGAGCACGGTCTGCACGCTCTCCGCGATCCGCGCGTAGAGCGTCTCGAGCGTGGCTTCCTCGTTCATGAACGGGATCACGAACGAGAAGGCGGGGCGAGTCAGCGGAGTGGTAGTCACGGACGCGGCAAGGATAGCTCAGAGCTTTACCACGGCGTAGCGGTGGTTCTTGAAGACGGTCTCGTAGCCGAGCTTTCGCTCGTTGCCGCGCGACACGACGGCGTAGCTCAGGTGGTACCTGGCTTTGAGCCGGTCGAGCTCCGAGCGGTCAAGCTCGTCGTAACCGCGCAGATCACGCCGGCTCTCCACGCGCCGGCCGCAGACGTCGTTCAGGCGGCGGTGCCACTCCACGAGCTCGCCGGGCACCATCGGGGTCGATTTCCAGTCCACGACGATCGCGCGCTGCCCGTAGAAGCGGAAGGTATCGACGTCGGGCGGCGTGAGGAACACCGCGTCGATCGGCGTCTCGTTGCGCATCCAGTCGAGCAGATCGTCGCTCTTGGCGCCGCCTTCTCGGAGCAACGACGAGTTCCTCGGGATGCCCTCGAGCTCGTCGAGGGACGTTTGGACCATGAAGGCGAGGGAGAGCGCCAACACGACGCTCGGCCCGTGCCTGAGCCAGCCCTGCTCGAATCGGAGAAGGCGCACCCAGCGCTTCGCGAGCTCGAGGCCCGAATACACGCACCAGGCCAGCAGCGCCGCGGCGACGACGAACAGCATGAACCAGAACGGGTTCTTGCGCTCGGTCTGGAAGGTGCCCACCACGACCAGGCCGCCCACCGCGAGCGCCAGCAGCGCGGGCGAAATGCGCCGCGCGAAGCCGGGCTCGACGGCGATTCTCACGAGCACCAGACACCCGACCGCGGCGCTCAGCATGTCGATGTACGGCGCGAACCGCCACACGAACAGCTGCACGACGCGCGGCACGTAGGCGACGGTCGAGAAGCCCGAGCCGATCCAGACCAGCGCCATCAGCGCCGAGAGCGCGATGCCGAAGCGAGCGCCTGGCGAGCGCTTGCCGCGAAACAGCACGGAGCCCAGACCGACCCCGAACATCTGCCAGCCCGCGAACGGCGCGAGGGCCTTGTAGAACTGGCCCGGCGAGTAGTGGTGCGGCGAGCGGATCGAGAACAGGATCTCCTGCGCGCGTGCCGCGTCCGGGGAGGTCGCCGTGGCCACGATCACCGGCAACACCGGGATCGCGGCGATGCACAACGGCCCCAGGTTCAGCAGCAAACGGCGCGGCAAGCCTTTCAGCCCGAGGAACAGGTGCATCAACCCGAAGGTCGGTATCGACAGGATCAGGTAGTTTGCGTGAAACAGGCCGGCGATGCCGACCCAGATCCCCGAGGCCAGGAAGTTTCCGCGCACGAACATCGCGATCGCACCGAACAGGCCGAGGCTACCGAGCGCGGATGGTTGCAGGTACGCGTCGAACGCGTAGCTGACCGCGACGCTCGAGGTGCGCGTCTCGATCATCAGCGGTAGCGCGCACAGGAAGCCCGCGAGCGCCAGGCGCTTCGGAGCCAGGGCACGCAACGTCTCGTACATGAAAGTCGTGGCCAGCGTGATCAGCAGCATCTGCGTGATCGCGACCGCCCAGCCGTCCCGGTTCAGCGCGATCAAAGCTGCCCCGAGCCAGGCGAACACCGGGTGGTAATGCGTGACCTCGGACGCGTACCAATCCTTCTCGAGGATGCCCGGGTTGGCGATCGCCAGCGACTTCAGCAAATAGATGAGCTGATTGTCGGCGCCGTAGTCGAAGCCGAAGCTCAGCGCGAGCACCGACGCGGCGAGCACGGCGAGCACTCGATCCCACTGCTCGAGAGCGCGGCGAGCCAGCGCACGAACCCGCGACGGAGGCGACACGGCGCGCGACGGGGGCGAAGCCTCGGGAGTCTTGGTCTGGGGCTCGGGAGCTGCCTCGGCCTCGGTCATCGGCGGCGCGGACTCTAGTTCCAAAACCGAGCCCCGGGCACGCTCGCCGGCCGCTGGCTCGAGTCCGGCCGCGTGGCCAGGCGAGATTGGTGTACGAAGCGGCGTTGATGGCGCTCCGCCTCGCGATTCTGACGCACGAATACTACCCGGTGCTCTCGGGCGGGACGGTGTTCACCGAGAAGATGGCCGAGGAGCTCACCCGCCTCGGTTACGACGTGGAGATCTTGACCGCGCGGATCGGCAAGGACCAGCCGCTGGTCGAGACCGCGTCGGGCTTTCGCGTGCTGCGCTTTCCGACCGCGCGGCGGTCCGTCTCGGATTCGACGCTCCTCGAACACCTCGGCTACTTCGGCTTCGGCACGCCGCAGATGATCCGGCGCGCGCTGGGCCAGCGCTACGACCTGTTGTTCTCGGTGTTCGCGATCCCTTCGGGCTTGATGGCGCTCGGGATCGCCAAGGCGCTGGGCGTGCCGTCGGTGGTGTTCGTCGACGCCGCCGATTGTCCGGGCGTCGAGTCGGCGATGAAGAGCTACGTGCGGCACCTGACGAAGCTGTTCGGGTTCGTCGTGAACCGCTCGGACGGTGTGGTGGTGCTCGATGGCTTGCAAGATCTGGCGCTGCCGCACATCCAGCACGATCGCACCACGATCATCCCCAACGGCACCACGTTACCGGAGCGCGTCGCAGAGCCCGGCAGCCACGGTTCGACGCTCGAGCTGCTCAGCATCGGGCGCCTGGTGCTGCGAAAGGGCTTCGGCGAGATCCTCGCGGCGCTCGGGCTGGTGCGGGAAAAACGCAGTGACTTTCGGCTCAAGATCGTCGGCTACGGCCGCGCCGAGGACGAGATCCGCAGGGTGCTCGACGCGCACCGGATCGCCGACAACGTCGAGTTCGTCGGCCGCGTCGAGTATTCGAAGCTTGCACCGTATTACCTCGGGGCGGACGCTTACCTGTTCTACGGCGATCGCGAGGGCTCGTCGCTGGCGATGATCGAAGCCGCGGCTCATGGCTTGCCGCTGGTCGTGAGCGATCACCCGGGGAACCGCACTTACGTCGAGCACGGCCGGAGCGGCCTGCTCGTCGAGCACAAGAACCCGCGCGC
Organism: Myxococcota bacterium; assembly: GCA_030852505.1. Classification (GTDB taxonomy): domain Bacteria; phylum Myxococcota_A; class Polyangia; order Polyangiales; family Polyangiaceae; genus PMG-095. Next base: position 6,639 of record JALYWZ010000228.1, read on the forward strand.
GCTCGCCGACGCGATCTTGCACCTGCTCGAGAACCGCGGAGCCCTGGCCCAGATGGGGGCGGAGAGTCGAGCCATCGCCGAGCGCTACACCTGGCGGCGCATTGCCGAGCGCTACGACGAGTTCTTCCGCGAGATCCTGAGTCGCCGCGGGCGCGGCCAGCCCTGAAAATTGGCCGAAATGCCGGCTCGCGTGACACTCGACCGGCGCTCCTGCAGCATGGGCCCGGAAGGAGCGACATGGTGGACACGGTACAGCTGAAGATCGAGTACGCGGACGGGCGCAGCGAGCAACGCACTCTGAGCCCTGGCGTCCACCGGGTCGGGCGCGAAGCGGGCGAGATCGTGCTCGGCGATCCGAACGTCTCCGGCACGCACCTCGAGCTCCGGGTCGCGAACGGCGAGCTGTTCCTGACCGACGTCGGCTCGAGCAACGGCACGTTCGACGCGACTGGCGCGCGTGTCCACGGCTCGCTGAAGATGAGCCCCAATCAGCCGTACCGTCTGGGCGGTTCGAGCCTGACCTGGCTTGCGGCAACGGCGGGCGCAGGCGCGCGTGGCGGGACCGCGGCGATGCCGCAGTACGGCGCTCCGCCGCAGTACGGCGC
>JALYWZ010000894.1 GCA_030852505.1 Myxococcota bacterium
AAGGGCAGAAGTACAAGGTCACCTTCCACTTCTACGGGGTGGTCGAGCCCCGGGACTACGGCCCGGACGTGACGCGCGAGGCCAGCAATCGTCCCGGAAATCAGGACTCGGGCGCGATGCCCACGCCCTGGGCCGTGGCCAAGGCCGGGCACAAGTACCCTCCCGCCGACTACGACACCTACGAGCTTCGCATCGACGATCAGAACGACCAGGAGGTCGCGGCGTACTACCTGAACGCCGACACGATGCAGGGCCACTGGACGTACGCCCTGAACTTCTCGAAGCAGGTCGAGGTCATCGGCGGCGGCCGCGTGCGCGCGCGCATCTACGACCAGAACTGCAAGGGCATCAAGAACTGCGGCAACCCGGGCAACTACCCGTGCGAGTCGAAGGCCCGCACGATCGACGTCTCCAAGGCCGAGCCCAAGCCCGCCGCGACGCCCGCGACCGAGGGCGGCCTGCTGCAACCCGCCTTGGTCCCGGAGCGGAACGCAAACAACGCGGGCCAGTGGCTGTTGATCGACGTCGTCAGCGTCGATGGCTGAGCTCGGCCAGACTACCTGCGCGGTCCATCCAGCTCATCATCCAAGCAGCTCAGGATCACATCATCCAGAGACTGCTCGCTGATGGCGCCGGAGGCGCGGCGGGTCGAGGGGGGAGCGACGGGCAGCGTGGCGGAAGCCACGGGGCGCATGCGCGGCGGATGATCGCCGCCCACGGCCATTTTTCGCGGTGGCTCGCTCCTTCGGGCGCCGGGCGGCTTCGGAGAAACGACCGTGATCTCGCCCGACTGGCGCGGAGCCGGTGACGACTCGCGGCGCTGCCGGACGATTTCGGGGACGGGCAGCTCGTGGATGGCGCTCGGCTCTTCGCGCGACGGCCGATCCGACGGGCTCCGCGCAGGGATGTTGGCGCGGAGCGTGGTGATGGTCGATAGCTCCGGCGGCATCGAGAACTGCGACGAGGGTCTGCGCGGCGGCGGTTGAGAGAACGGGCCGCACGCCTGCTCGATCAACGTATCGAGCTCCCCCGAGCGCAGCGCGAGATACAGGTTCTTGTGTTGCGAGCGCATCAGCGAGCGCACGAAGCCGTGAAGATCGGCGCGGTCGAGGTGCTCTTTGTAGTCGATGCGCAGCGTGCGCAGGATGCGGCCGCCGTCCGCGAACAGGTGCGTGACGATGCGCGGATTCTTGGCGCCCGAGTCCTCCGTCTGCAGATGGAACACCGCGCCGCGGTGCGCGACATTGGTGTTGAACCCAGCGACTGGAGAGGGAAAGTTCGACACTCGAAACCCGGGGGAAAACAGCCTAGCATGGCGGTTCGCCCCATCGATCCTTTTGGTGCGAGACGGCCGCCCTCGTAGCAGGGCTGCCCACGCTTCCGCACTCTCACCCGTGGGGCAAGAAATGCGAGGACCGCAGCGCTAACGGGCACGCTCGTCGAGGCGCCGCATGCCCTCGAGCAGCAGCGCCTCCGGGCTCGCGGCGATGACCTGCTGTGGGGCGCGAAAGTTGGGATCCAAAGAGAAATCGCCTTCGGTCAGCGCCAGCATCGCGTACACGGCCTCTTCGCCCCGGACGTTCGCGTAGAGCGCGTTGAAGATGGCCCCTTCGACGAAGTGGATCTCGCCGGCGTTGCCGCGCGAGCGGATCTTGAGCGACCCGGTCTTGCGCCCGTGCCACAGCACTTGGACGATGTCGGGCAAGCTCATCTCGGAGAGTGAACCGGACACGCCGCGCCCGCCGCCGCCGCGCTCGCTCTCGCGCTCGAGGATCTGCCGTAGCTTGGCGACCAGCACCTCGGGGCTCGCGGGCTTCATCACGAAATCCGCGGCGCCGAGCTCGAACGCCTTCTGCGCCACGTTGCCGCCGCTCTTGCTGGCCAGGAACACCCACGGCAGCTTCTTGCCCCAGGCTTGCTTGCGCACTTGCTGGAACAGCCCGAAGCCGTCGCCGGGCGCGAGATCGACCTCGCTCACCACAATCTCGATCTCGCCCTTCTCCATCAGCTTCAGCGCCTGCTCGACGTTGCGCGCCTGCTTCACCTCGAAGCCCTGCTCGACCATCCGGAGCTCGAGCACGGTCGTCTCTTCCGGATCGGGGTCGATCACCAGCGCGCGGTGGCGGTTCGCGAGCAATCGCGCCTTCAGATCTTCACCGGTGACCATGTGCTTGAACAGGTCGATCAGGTTCGGATCGAAGATCGAGCCCCGGTAGCGCTCGAGCACCTCGCAGGCTTGCGCCGGGCCGAGCGTCTTTCTGAACGGGTTCTTGGGGTTCTGCGTGAGATCGGCGTACGTGTCGGCGATCGCGAGCAGGCGCGCCCCGAGCGGGATCTCCTTGCCGGCGTTGCCCGACGGCAGGCCCTGGCCGTCGTAGCGCTCGTACATGAGCAGCACGGTCTGGGTGATCTCGGCAGGCAGCCCGACGGCTTCGAGCAGCGAGATCGGCACGCCATGTTGCTTCAGTGCGAGCGCCTTGTGGCCCTCGTACTCGGCGACGTTCAGCGCCGTCAGGTGGTAGGCGCCCATCTTGCCGAGATCGTGGATGTAGCCGGCGGCTTGCATCGACGCTTGCTGCACGTCCGAGAGCCCGATGCGCTCGGCGATCTTGCGCATCAGCCGTGCCACCTGCGCCGAGTGCCCGCGCAGGTCGGGACGCATGTTCTCGAGCAGCGTCACGACCACGTTCAGCGTCTCGAGGTAGGCCGCGTCGGTGAGCAC